>JAITRI010000062.1 GCA_031288455.1 Puniceicoccales bacterium | reverse complement strand
CATAAACGCAAGTGCCCGGCGCCATATGTTTAGGTAGAAGTGCCTGGCGCCGATGTTTTTTAGCTCTCCGTGGCCTTTGTCTTTGGATCTTCAACGATTTTATCTTTAGTTTTCATTTTCCGGAGATTTCCGCCTTCACACGCGGAGCGGTCCGCATCCGCTGCGCGGATGCGGTGGGGGCAGTGGCTGTGCCCCTGCCCGCCGGAGGCGTAAAAATAGAACGCTTGCGCTGCGCTCATTGCGTTTGGGATCGCAGGCTTTCGCAGAGAAATTTTCTATCTATGTCGCCGATTTTCAGCGTTTGTCCGGCGTAGAAGATGACCGCGCTTTCGCAAAAATTCCTCAGCTCACGTATGTTCCCGGGCCACCCGTATGACATTAGCACAGCGGTCACCTCGTCCGAAAAATTCACGCGTGGGACATCGTTTTGTTTGGCAAAGACGTCAACGTAGTAGTGCAGCAGCAGCGGGATATCTTCCGTGCGATTGCGCAGCGGAGGAAGTTCTATGGTTACCACATTCAGCCGGTACAGTAAATCTTCGCGGAAAATTCCCTGCTCCACTAATTTTTGCAAATTTCTATTGGTGGCGCACACGATTCTGACGTCCACGGAAATATTTTCCGAGCTGCCGACTCTGCTGAAAGTTTTTGTTTCCAGGAACCGCAGCAGTTTTATTTGCGTCTGGACGTCAATCTCTCCGATTTCGTCGAAGAAAATTGTTCCGCCATTGGCGGATTCGAACAGTCCGATCCTCCTGCTGTCGGCGCCGGTGAACGCTCCCTTTTCGTGGCCGAATAGCTCGCTCTCCAGGAGATTTTTCTGCAAACTGGCGCAGTGTATGGGGATGAATGGTTTCCCGCTGCGCCTGCTGAAGTGGTGGACCGCATTGGCGAATAGTTCTTTTCCGGTCCCGGTTTCGCCATCCAGCAGCACAGTTGCCTTTGACGGTGCAACTTTTTTTATTTTCGCCAGCACATCGGCGATGGCGTGTGATTTTCCAATTATCGCCTCGATGGAAAATTTATCGCAGGCGCGTGTCCCATCGGCCAAGGGCGCAGTTCTGTCGGATGATTGCGCATGATTTCGCCGCGATGCTCTGTTGGCCAATGCGCGCCGCATCAGCATCTCTAATTTTTCCAGATCCAGCGGTTTTGTCACGAAATCATAGGCGCCGTGTTTGATCGCTTCCACCGCGGTCTCAACGGATCCATAGGCGGACATCATGATGCATATGGGATTGTATGGACGGCGCAGCGCCTCGTCTATGACAAACATGCCATTTTTCCCGGCCATGCGCAGATCCGTAAGAATTATGTCGAATTTCTCATTTTTCATGAGCACAACGGCCTCGTTGAAGTTCTTCGCGAAGAAAACTTCGTAGTCGGCATTCAGCAGCTGTTCCAGCGCATCACGTGTGTTTTTTTCGTCGTCGACTATGAGCAGTGTCGGAAGCATCCTCTCGCACTTCTCTAGCAAAAAATGGAATCTTATCCAAGACTTTTTCTTGGAAATCCTCGAAGTATAAATAGATGACGGGCAAAATAAACAGCGTCACTATCTGCGAAATCACAAGCCCTCCAATTACGGAAAATCCAAGTGGCCTCCTGGATGCTCCATCCGCCCCCCATCCTGCGGCGAGCGGAATCTGTCCCATGAGTGCTGCGAGCGTCGTCATTATTATCGGTCTAAATCTCTCCATGCACGCCAAGTGCACAGCTTTTTCCTTGCTCATGCCATCCTTCTGGCGCGCAATGGCGAAATCTATCATGAGAATTCCATTTTTTTTGACTATTCCCAGCAGCATGAATAGTCCTATGAATCCGTACAGCGTAAGTTCCATGCGGAACAGCAGCAGGGTCAGCAGTCCTCCGACGGTCGCCACTGGCAACGCCGACAGTACCGTCAGCGGATGGATGTAGCTCTCGTACATGATCCCGAGAATGATGTACATGACAAATATTGCAATTGCCAGCAGCAGAGTCATGGCGGAAAATGTCTCTCCGAATGTTTTCGCTTCGCCCTCGAACGATCCGATTATGTGATTCGGGACGATTTCGGCAGCCTTTTGCGCTATGAACCGTGTCGCTTCGCCTATGGGATACTTCGGCTGCAGATTAAAAAATATGGAAACGGACTGCAGATTATCCGTGTGATTTACCACCGTTGGCCCGATCGTTTCCCTCGTTTTCGCCACGGTTTTGAACGGCAGCAGCTCACCGCCATTCCCCTTGCAGTAGAGCGCATTTAAATCCTCCGCACTGCGGCGGAATGTGTCGTCGCTCTCAACGATTACGCTATACTGGCGGGTTGGCGTTTTCACCTGATAGCAGTAATTTCCCGAAAAAGCGTGGCGCAGGATGCTCTCGATGGAGTAAATGCTGGCGCCATAGCTGGCCGCTTGGGCGCGCAGATAATCGATGGTGATCTGCGGACTGTTTACGAAGAGATCGGTGGAAACACTGCTGAATCCTGGATTTTGCCGGATTGCAGCGGCGAGCTCGCCGGCGCATTTGTGAATTTCGCTTGCCTCAACACCGGAGAGAACATAGGCGTATTTCCCCTGATTTGTGCTTATGGTACCTGTGCTTATGGATAAACTCGGCCGCGGCCGCAGAAATGCAAGGATTCCTGGGATTGCGTACAGGTCGCGCGCCAACATCTGAGACACCCGCTGCACATTTGGACGTTTCCCGTTTTTTAGTATTCCCATCACCAGTCCCTGATTTCCCGCCAACATGCCCGATAGTCCACTCAGTGACATGGAGCACTCCACGTGCTGATTTTTCTGCAGGATGCTGTCGATTTTTTCCTGATACTCGCGCATCTGCGCCGGCGATGTCCCCTCCTGTGCGATGAATACTCCGGTCATGCTGCCACTGTCACCCTCCGGCAGGAACGATTTCGGGAGAATCATGAACGTCGCAAATGTCCCGATCAGGCTGACCACCCAAACTATTACCGACACTCCGCGGTGCGCGATGCACCAATCGAGAGCCTTGCCGTAAACCTTTAGGAATCGATGTTCCAGATTGTGGGATGCAATTTCCAAACGCGTCCTATTGCCATGCTTTACCGGTTTCAGCATGCGCGCGCACATCATCGGGGTCACGGTGAGCGAAACAATGCCGGATGCGAGAATTGCCACGACGATTGTTATGGAAAATTCCCTAAACACGCGGCCCACTTGCCCGGACATGAAAACGAGCGGAATGAAAACAGCGGCCAACGACAGCGTCATCGACACTATGGAAAAACTGATCTCCTTTGCCCCCTCGATGGACGCCTTCAGTGGGCTTTCTCCAAAATCCTCCATTCGCCTGATCATGTTTTCCAGAAATACGATGGCATCATCCACCAGAAATCCGATCGACAGCGTCAGCGCCATGAGCGACAGGTTATCGATGCTGTAGTTCAGCATGCGCATGACAATGAATGTTATCAGCAGCGAAAGCGGCAGCGCAACTATCGGAATTAGCGTCTCCGTGAACCTTCCCAGGAACAGAAAAATGACAAACACGACGAGGGTAAACGCTATCACAAGCGTTGACTTCACGTCGTCAATGGACTCTATGATTGATGCGGATTTGTCGTACATTTTGATCATGTCGATGGACCCGGGGATCTGTTTCCTGAAAATTGGCAGCAATTTGTCTATTCCCTTGGACAGTTCGATGGAATTCGCTCCTGCCGCGCGGGAAACGGCGACAATAACGGAGGAATTGTAACATTTTTCTCGGCCAGCCTTCCAAAAATTTGCGGAGAAATCATCCGTTTCCAGCTTATCGATGCAATCGGCGACATCCTTCAGATAAATGGGAGTATTATCCACGTAGGCCACGATGAGATTTAAATAGTCGCTGGCCTTCTCCAGCTGTCCATTGGGCTTTATTGCAAAACTTTTCGTTTCTCCATTCAGCTGTCCCGTCGACATGGAAACTGTCCCCATCTGAACCGCTCTGGTGATATCATCGATGGAAATGCCCCTGCCGTAGAGCTTTTCGTTATTAACGAGAATTTTCACGGCACGCTGGACGCCGTAGACGGCGGCATCCGACACTCCCTTCAGAGTCTTTATGCGCTGTGCCACTTGATCATATGCGTAGTCATAGAGATCTCCTCTCGTCATGGTGTCACTGGCGAGCACGAGGAAATATATGGGCTGGCTATTGGGATCAGTTTTCATGAACACCGGTGGCGCCGGCATGTCCGATGGCAGTGATCCGGCGGCCCTGGAAATGGCGGATTGAACATCCGTTGCGGCGCCGTCTATATTTTTTTCCAGTGAAAATTGCAACACCAGCCGCGTTGAGCCCTGTGAACTGGATGATGAGACGCTCTCCAGCCCCTGAATCTTCATGAATTCTTTTTCCAGTGGCGATGCGACATTTGCCGCCATCGTTGCCGGATCCATCCCCGGGAACGATGCCCACACCTGTATGACGGGATAGTCCACCGCCGGAAGGTCGCAGACGGGCATTGCGCGATAGGAAAATATTCCAGCGATCGACAGCATCAGCGTCAATAAAACCGTCAGCACAGGGCGTCTGATGAATGGCTCCGATATGCTTTCCATCGCTACTTTGTGGTTGGGTTTCTTTCGGCGATTTTCTTATTTTTTTCGAGATCGTGCTCGAATATTCCCGCCTTTGAGTCCGGCATTTCGACGACTTTCATCCCGGGGGCCAACATGAGTTGTCCGCGCTGGACGACCAATTCTCCCGCCTTTAGCCCATTCGCTATCAGCAGCATGTTGCCGTGCAGCTGTCCCGTGTCAACGAGGCGCAATTCCACGGATTTATCGCCGCCGATGACGAATGCGTAGCGCCCCTGCTGCCCGAGTTTTACCGCTTCCGATGCCACCAGAACGGCATCCCTAAGCGTTGTCAGTAATATTTTCGCGCGGACGGATTGCCCTGGCCAAAACCTGTGGTCCGCGTTTGGCATCAATGCCCGCAGCTTCACGGATCCAGTCTTTCTGTTGATGGAATTGTCTATGAATTCGACGTGCGCTTCGCCGCGCACTTCTCCGTCGGAGATGGCCGAAACTTCAACGGACAGACGTCCGCCATTTTCCGAAAAAAATCTCTGCAGCTTTGGGAAATCATTCTCCGAAATGGAGAACTCAACGTAGAGGCTGTCGATGTTTTCGACGGTAACAAGTGGCTTGTTGACTGACATCGCAGCGACAACGTTTCCCACGTCAACCAAATACGCTCCGGCGATGCCGTTTATGGGGGATGTGACGGTGCAATGCTCCAGGTCGATCTTCGCCTGTCGCATCTGTGCCAGCGCAGACGCGATCCCGGAAGTATCCTGTTCCACCTGCGCCCCATAGTTCTCATACTGCTGCTGCGATATATAATTGTGCGACACCAGCGCCTTTGATCTTTCCAGTTGTGCGGAATCCACCTTCAGTCTCGCCTTTGCCATTTCCAGTTGCGCTTCCGCCTTTTCGAGATTTGCGGCGTAGGCGCGGCCATCGATTGTGCACAGCGGATCGCCGACTTTCACCGATTGTCCCTGCGTGAAATTTAGGGCGATTATCTGTCCGCTCACCTGCGGAACGATATTAACGGATTCACCGGCGACGCAATAGCCGATCGCTTCGATGTACAGTGGGACATCCGCCGCAATGGCGGTCGTTGAAACGACGGGAGTCGGAGGACGTGTCATCGGCTGCTGTTTTCCACAGCCGCAGTGGAGCGCCAAAATGCCGCACGCGGCGGCAGCCAGTAATTTTTTGAAACCTTTCATACCAATAAAATCATCACTTTTGCGCATTCTCAATCCCCGTTACTCCGACCGCATAGGCCAAATCCACAACCGCAACCGACAGGTTATTTTTCGCGGCGATGGTCTTCTGTCTGGCGGATGCCAGCTGCGTCTGTGACGACATCAAATCGCTGAACGATGAGAGCCCATTTTTGTAGGAAATTACGATGGAGTCGAACGATTCCTGCGAGGCCTGTTCGCAATTGCGCGCAGCATGCAGCAGCTTGATTGATGACTTAAACGCGTGATATTTCTCCCACACATCGGACGCAACGGACAATGCCAGCTGCTTGAAATCCTGTTCCGCCTGCTTCCATTTTGCCCTTGACTCGACCATGTCGTAGACATTGCTGAAGCCGTCGAATAGCGTCCACCGCAGCGCCGCAAAAAAGGTACCGCCGTTAAAGTTCCCATCAATTCCGCCATAGGACTTTCTATTCCATGCGCCGCCGACTACCAACTCCGGCATCAGCTTCGACGAGCTGCTCCAAATGGCATTTTTCCTTGCGTTTGCCACTGCTCTGCTGGCGAGAATATCGCTGCGCGTCTGCACGGTTTCTGTGATCAAGTTCCCCACGTCTATGTCAACATTCCCTATGGCATTCTCATCGGCGCTGCGGATGATGCGCAAGCCACCGGACACGGGAACTCCGATGGCATTCGCCAAACTGGCACGGGCGGCCTCCACGCATGCTACGGCGTTTCCCAATTCGAATTCCGCGCGTGATTTGTTGGCTTTCGCCTGCAGAAAATCCTGAATGTTTGACAGTCCACTCTGGTGTCTGACAAATGCCGCATCGTATGCTATCGTCGCATCCATCAAATTGCGTTCGCTGGCCTCAACGGCGCACTCCGCGGAATCCAGAGCAAAATAGCATTTTTGCACGCAGTGTGCCAATGTTTGCAGTGCGCGATTGTGCTGGTAATTGGCGGCATACATCAGCTGTCTGGCGGCTTCGGCGGATTTCGCATGCCCTCCGAACTGGAAGATGGAACACTGCACTTCGATGGAGGGATAGCGCACTTTGGCAAATGTTTTCGCCTGCTGCGGACTGCTGGATTCCACCCGTTCGATTGTGCCGGCAACCGATACGCGTGGGAAAAATACGGAGGATGCCTTTGCGCTCTGCGCTGCTGCAATTCGCGCCGCCTGCCAACTTTTTTTTGTGGCCGGACTATTTTCGAACGCCGTGGCGACTAGCGTCGGAAGATCCAGTGGGCCTTCCGGCACGCCGGAAGCATTCCCAAACGGGTCTCCAACGCACAACGCCGCACGTTCGGGAGGTGTCCAAAATGTTCCGCTGGATGCTGATACGTGGCTGTCGACGGATGCGCATCCTCCCATGAGTGCCACAATCGCAGAGAAAAAGCCGCACACCATGCCGAAAAGCGACCTCCTACACACTCCACCTACCATTACCATTGGCCCGGGTGTAGCAATAGATAAAAATCATACCATTTCAAGCATATTTCTCTCGCTTTTGGCGCATTATTTTTTTTAAGGACCATGCAATGTTTCCGGCTGCAAAGAATTTACTGATTGCGGAAAGCGATGCCATAAGGCTATTTGCCGACCGCCTGGATGACAGCTTTCGAATGGCGGTTGACATACTGCTGAATCACAAGGGGAAAACAATCGTGTGCGGCATGGGAAAATCGGGACACATTGCGAAAAAGATAGCGGCCACGTTTACCAGCACCGGACAACCGTCCGTGTTTTTGCACCCAGCGGAGGGCGCACACGGAGATTTGGGCGTCTATTCTCCGGGAGATCCGACGATTCTGCTCTCAAAGAGTGGGACAACCGATGAAATCCTTTGCCTGATTCCGACGCTGCAGAAATTTCAATCGAAAATAATTTCCATAGTGGGAAACGTTAACTCTCCCATTGCCTACGCCTCCGATGTTGTGATCGACGTTTCATTTGCCAAGGAGGCGGACCCATTGAACATCGTCCCCACCACCAGTTCCATCGTGAGTCTCGCCGTTGGGGATGCGTTGGCCGCGGAATTGATGTCCCGCCGATCGTTCAGCAAACAGGATTTTGCGACATTTCACCCGGCCGGACAGCTGGGAAGAAATCTTCTGCTGCGCGTGAAAGATGTCATGTCAAAAAAGTCCTCCTGTGCGGTTGTGAAATCGGAAAGTTCACTGCGTGAGATCGTCATCGCCATGACAGAATTCCCTCTTGGGGCCGCACTGGTGATAGACAGCGGCGAAGCTTTATCGGGACTGATAACGGAGGGTGACATTCGCCGTTCGCTTAGGTTGGAGGATTCGCTTGCTAACATTATGGCGAAGGACATAATGACGCGCACGCCAAGATACGTCATGGATGATGATTACGTCGGAGATGCGATAAAAATCATGGAGGGCGGTACTTCCCAAATCAATGTCCTGCCTGTCATGCGGCGCGATGCAACATCCGGCGTTGACATCATCGTCGGTCTGCTGCGCCTACACGATGCCTACAAACACTAGGCTCCAATAAATTCATGGAAAATAGGTGGAAGCAAGCGGGCGCTCGGAACTTTATGGGTGCCACGGAGATGGGACTTTCCGCTGCCCCGCGAGCATGAATTTCCCACATGGACACGAGGAAATTTCAGGGGCTGTGCCCCTGCCTGCCGGAGGCATAAAAAAGCACAGCGGAAATTTGAACAAAAAAGTCCCCGGCGCAGTGTTTTTAGGGAAAAGTCCCCGGCGCCAATGTTTTTTAGTTCCCCGGGGCCTTTGCTTTTGGATCTCCGACGATTTTATTTTTATTTTTCGGTTTCCGGAGATTTCCGAAAGATGCGCGCGGGAGCGGTCCGCATCCGCGAAGCGGATGCGGTGGGTGCAGGGGCTGTGCTCCTGCCCGCCGGAGGCATAATTTTGCCAAGTGAGCGTTCAATTTTTCTATTCGCCGGCTAATTTGACGACGTCATCTATGGAAAATTCTTTCCTAAATACTCCAATGGCGGACTTTGTTCCGACGAGCAGCAGTATGTCATTCGCCCTGAGTTCCATGTCCGGCTTGATGTCGATTATCTTATCATTTTTCCTCTGAATGCCGACCACATTGATCCCAAATTTCTGGCGCAGCGACAGGCTCGATAGAATTTTCCCGGCGAAATTCTCATCTCCGCCGATGCAGAAGCTGAGAATGTCAAACTGCGAGTAGTCGCGTTTTGGCTGTGGCCCTTCCGCGTCCTTGAGCAAAATTGCCTTTGCATTCTCTATTTGCGATGGCATTCCCATGACTATCACGTGATCTCCCGGGAAAATTTGCGACTCCGGGCTCAGGGCGTATGTGGACACTCCACCGCGCGCTATGGCGATGACTGTCGTGCCCGTCAACTTGCGCAGTTGCAGATCGGCAATGCGCTTTCCCACCACATCATGGTTTGCCCTAATGGCAATTTCATGAATCGCTATGGGCCACGGATCACTATCGGCGGCCTTGGCGAGTACCGCCTTTCGGTTGATTTGCTCCTGCGATTCTATTTTGCTGTTGAAGCTCTCGATGAATGCCAGCTCCATCCTGTTATTTATTTTCGACAGCTGCTTCCACAGCAGGATCGTTGAAAATATCACCACGATCACGAATAGAGCAACCGGCACTCCGTGCGGCAAATATCTGGACGCTATGCCGAGGAAAATTCCGCTGAACAAAAATAGCGCGGCGATAACAAAAACCGCCTTCATAACACCGAATACGCGATTGTTCAGCAACTCATCCTGCGTTTTCCTGCTGAAGGAATTTTTTATCAGCGCAACAAAAATTGCCTGTATGCTTTTCACTATGCCCACCAAAAATGGCGTGCACAGCAAAAATGCGGCCGCCCAAATGCACAATTGGAACACGTTGGAACTGATTTCGGAAACTTTCTTCGTCTGCCACTGCGCGACGTAGGATGGATCCACGTAGTAGAAAATTTTGCTGAAAAACTTCAGCACTTTCGCCACAACAACCCCAAATTCCCCGCTCTTCGTGAGCGTCGCCAACCATGACACAGTAAACAATGTCCCGCTCAGCAGGAAGAACCACAGCGTCGCCAGTAGCAATTGCCGCATTGTGAGTTTGATGAATGTATTTTTCGAGATGTTGTCCTTTATCTCCCCGAGAATATTGTGGTACGCTTTGCCGAATTCCATCATGGAATTTGTGCATTTGGAATGTAAAAATTGGAATATTGCATCCACCTTTGAGCTCAACACTGAGCATATTAGAATCGTGCCGAGCGCTATCCCGACCGTCACGGACATGAAGTCCTTGTGCAGCACGTGCAGAGAATCCCCAAGTCCGGCGATGATGAAACTAAATTCTCCGATCTGCGCCTTTGAAAATGCGGCTTTGAATGCGGTTTCCGATCTTTTCCCCACCAGAAATAGTGCGATCGTTCCTATGACCGTTTGCCCGATGAATGTCAGCAGTGCGAGCGCTATTATCCACGGCCAGAGGTGCATGATTGCCTTCAGGTCAATGCGCATGCCGATCGTTGTGAAAAAGACGGCGTTGAAAACATTGCGCAGCGGCTCCGTTATTTTTTCCACCTGCTCGGCGATGTTGGTTTGGGAAAGTATCGAGCCCGCCAGAAATGCGCCCAGTGCAACGGAGAAATTGAAATGTTCCGCCAGCAGCGCTATTGCCATTGTCATGCCGATGACAGTCACGACCAGCACCTCCGCCGACGATGATCTGAACAGCACGCGCACAAAAAATGGGGCCAACAATTTCCCCAGGCAAAACACCATCACAACGAATACTCCTATCACAAACGCACTTTTTTGCATTTCCAACAGGTCCAATTGCCCAGTTTTCGCTATGCTGGACAGCACCACCAAAAATACTATCGCGAGGATATCTTCCAAAATCAGACATCCGACGGCACACTGAGCATATTCGGTGTTCAGTGCGTTTTTCGCCTTCAGCAGCGGGATCGTTATCATCGTTGAGCTCATGATGAGCATCGATCCGAGAAATATTCCGTTCAGCCCCGACCATCCCAACAGCGGTGCGATCAGCATTCCGATTATCATCATTCCCACCGTCTGGAGTGTCAGCCAGAACGCGGACGGCACGAAAATTTTCCTGAGCTTCATCAGGTCAAATTCGAGGCCTATGTAAAACATCAGAAATATCACGCCCAATTCGCTCAGCTGGACGATTGACTGTTCCCCGTGTATCCACGTGGAAAAAAAGTGCGGACCAATGACAAATCCTCCGACCATGTACCCGAGCAGCAGAGGTAATTTCAAGCAGTGGAAGATGAGCGCAAATATTCCGCTGGCTATGCAAACTACAGCCAGATCCTGCAGTAACGTTACGCCGATCGCTTCCATTGTCTAATCTGTCGCACAGATTGCCCAAAGATTTGCGTTTGTAAAGTCGATATGTGTCATTTTGCTGCGCGATTCGATGAAAATTTATATTCCGCGCCTGCGGAAAACTTTTCTTGCAAAAGAATATGAAAACCTCAATGTGCGGTTCCAGCGCCCGAATGGCGGAATCGGTAGACGCGTCGGACTCAAAATCCGATTTCTGCAGAGAAGTGTGGGTTCGAGACCCTCTTCGGGCACCATATTTTTGAATGGAGGCATCCTATGGATACTAATGGTGGAAAATTAGGCGTAGTTTCGGTGAAAAATCGCGCTTTGCGAATATTGCTGGACATAATTTTGGTGACGTTCTGCGCCTTTGTGATTCTCACGTCGTCGAAGCTAAGAGTACCATTCTATCCGGTACCATTCACGATGCAGACGATAGCGGTCGTTGTGGTCAGCATACTTGCCGGTCGCTGGCGATCGCTGGCGAGTTTGCTGCTGTTCACGGCGCTGTGGACTCCATTCTGTGCGACCGGCGGCTACATTTTGGGATTTTTCATCGTTCCGCTAATAATTGGTAACGGCGCCGTGAACATGCCCGGGCGGAATTTATTCATAAGGATACTGCTGTCGCATTTGACGGTTTTGGCGGTTGGAACATTTGTTCTGTCATTTTTCGTTGGTGCGAAAACGGCATTTGTCAGCGGATTTCTATTTTTCATACCGTCCGGAATTTTCAAGGGGATAATTTCCTTTGCACTGGTGCGCACATTCCGTCGGCTACGCCGCCAGTGAATTCCGCTGCGTGGAGAGATGACAGAGCGGCCTATTGTGCAGCATTGGAAATGCTGTGTGTCGGAAACGGCACCGAGGGTTCGAATCCCTCTCTCTCCGCCAATGGCAGCGTTGGCGCATGTTTTTTAGCACAATTTCGCTATTTTTTTAATCCAACGTGGCACATTTGCACCATCCATTCGCGCCCATTTACGATGAACATTCGCGGATTTTGATAGTGGGGACATTTCCGTCGGAGAGGTCAAGGTTTTGTGGATTTTACTACGGACATCCGCGGAATTTATTCTGGAAACTCATGGCAAATTTCACTGAAACGGAGCCATTTCCAGCCACCGTCGAGCATAAAAAACAAATGCTGCTGAAAAATGGCATAGCGCTTTGGGACATCATTCGGAGCTGCGAAATAGACGGATCCCGCGACAGCAGCATCGCAAATATTACTCCCAATGATCTCTCCGCGATTCTGAATAATTCCGCGATTGAAAAAATATTCGCAAACGGAACCAGAGCGCATGAAATATGCAAAAAATATTCCATCGACAGCGTAAAACTGCCGTCAACCAGTCCCGCGAACGCGACCCATACGCTGGAAAAACTGATGCGCGCGTGGAGCGTAATTTTAGATGCACAGCAAAGAAACGCGGACAAGTGTGTGTGAAAATTATTTCTTCTCCATGTCGCCCTGTGCCTTTGCCAATCAAATTAGGCGCAAAGTTGCGGAGCCCCATGCCTTTAATTTTTCACGCCCGCAGTGGCGCTCATCCGATCGCCTTTTCCGTTTG
>JAITRI010000052.1 GCA_031288455.1 Puniceicoccales bacterium | reverse complement strand
GGTGGTGGCATCGGCGGTATGGTAGACGATTTCACCGAAGGCGGTGGCGGTGGCAATCGTACAGAAAACGGCGGTGGTGGCATCGGCGGTGTGGTAGACGATTTCACCGAAGGCGGTGGCGGTGGCAATCGCACAGAAAGCGGCGGCGGTGGTGTCGGCGCAGACGATGGTTTTTGCGGTGTCTGCTGCACCGTTGCCGATTTTCTGCCTAGCGTGTTTGTGTCGAAACTCGGTGACGGAACCACAAGTTGCGGAGCCGTAGGTTGTACTTCCGTGAAATTGTTCGCGTTTTGAATATTGGCTTTTTGTACCTGCTCCGCGGCAGGAGATTGAGCGAATGGATTGCGACTTGACGCGATATCACTTGTATGATCCGGCATAAGACTTTCCATTGTGCGAAAAATTCATTCGCTGTAAATAAAAATCTTGGAACATCTCCGGCGTATGCGAACGTTTGACGCCATCGAATGCATCGCCACAGGCGCAGCGTGCCCGCTTCCAAAAACATTCCGATGGAACTGCAAATTTTTACAGCGGGACAAGCACCGAAAGCGCATGCACTGATCCGTAAATTGCGCTCGGATTGAACAATTTCAAAAACGTTGATAGCACCTTAATCATTAGCCCAGCATGTCCCGTGCAGGCCTCTGTTATGTGGTATCCGCCCGAGGCTCCAATGGATGTGCTGCAGTTCGCCATGTGCACACCATCGAATGTCTTTCCTTCCGGCGGATATGGATCCGCCACAGTGGGAGGATCGCTCATGTCAATCTCAGCGGCGAGTGTACTCGCCGCGGCGCACACCATCGACGTCCTATCCTTTCCACTTTTGCAGTTTATGGCCACCGCATAGCCGAGTTTGGACGATAGAACGGCCAATCTCTCCTGCATTGCATAGGGATTTGTTGGATTACTATTGTGCGCTTCGCTTGTCCAAATCAGCGCTATTTGCGCAGACAGTTGCAGGACTATTTCCCTGTCCCTTTCGCTGTTTTTTGCGTCAAGTAAATATTGTCCCACCAGCGACTGTTCGCCAAATAGTCCTGCTGCTACCACGAAGCGACTGCTGCTATCCAAATTGCGATCGAGTGCAAATTGCATTGCCATCCGAGCATTGCCGCTGGACGCTATGGAGTCTTTGCCAAATAGCCGCACCATCGAATCTCTATTTGCGCCGTCGCTGCCGAGAAAAAATGTGCGCAATAGCTGCAGAAAATGCTGCCAGTTGCATCCGAAATTAAACAGCAGCGGTTCTTCAATCTTCACGCACACGTCGATGAACTTTCCCGCATTGTCCCTGTCCGGAATGTGCACTTGAATTGTCTTGCCGGTTAAATTTTGCAGCGTTTTCATCTGCTGAAATGGCAACCTCTTATCTCCGGCGAACGCATTCGGCGACATCAGCTGAAGACTGGTGAGTTTTAGAGAAAATGGATTTTCCTGCGACCCTTTGCCATTTTCGACCTGTTCCCTAAATTGGCTGAAATCTTTGATTTGCGAAGCAAACGTGAGCGCGATGAATTCACCGGTGGCCTCTTTTTTCTCTCCTATGCATCCGCATCTGGCAATTGACAGTATTGTTTCGCCGTTCCGTGACATCACACTGATCCACCCATTTGCCAGATGTTCGTCTTTTTTATCGTGCGACGTTCGCCCATGCTGTCCGCTATCGCTGGCGTCCCTGTCCAGCGCCTGTGTGACATTGAATCGGAATGTTTCCGGCGTGCCGTTGGATCTTAGCATTACCGCATCGCATGCAAAGTCTTCCCATGGCCCAGCGTTGAGCGCATCCACCAGATAAAGGCGATTAATTTCCCCATGCGCCAATCCGCAGGATGAGAGCGCGCCGAATAGCCCATCGCCTATTTCCTTGCACTTTGCAATGAATTCATGTTCGACAATAACCGCATCCATTGGGCCAATTTTTTTCATTTCGGATTCTAGCCAAAGCCTATATGCTGCGATTTTTTTATTATTTTCCTTCACCATATTTTTCTTTCTGGCGATGTCGATTGTGCGCATGGCCCACTCAAATTTTCCCTTCAGTGATCTTCCGGAAAACGCATCGGCATTGCGCAGATGCGTCTCCAATCTGAATTTCTCTCCAATGAGACGATCGACCGCATTCCGTGGCAGATGTTCGCAATTGGCCAGTTGAGCGATGACATCCCTCAGCTCATTCCCTATGGAGGTAACTGAAATTTCATGCGCATCGCCAGTCGAAATTGAAATTTGTTCAAAATCTCCCGTTCCATCATCAACGAGCGTTTGCGCCTGCTCGCGTGTCAGCGTCGGGACTTGTTTTTTTTCGGCAGAATCTTTCACAATTTCAAGTACTTCACACTCTGCGTCGCGTGTCAAGCCATCCCTAGCGTTCGTTTGCCGCGCACCAATGTTCTTTGCTGTGGCAGTGGAATCTGGGCTCGCAATGTTTTCGTATCACACATTGATACTATCACGGCGACCAGTGCGACCGCATTCATTGGTGTTTTTCTGTGTCGTTTTAGGCAAAATCTGACCTGTGTTCACGGATACCTCACGCCAGAATTTATTGGCAAGCTTTTTACTGTCAAGTGAATACTATCGGCTGGAATTGCCATGTGATCGCGTGAAAAATGCACGATTTCGCCCAAAGCGATGATTTTTCTACACAAATCCATAAAATTTCTTAGGTGTCGCTCGAAATGAATGTTGCAATAGCAATCCCGGCGAGGCTGGCATCCACAAGATTTCCCAGGAAAATGTTGGCCGATCTGTGCGGGAAACCAGTAATTCAACGCGTCTACGAGGTCGCCAAGCGTGCGAATATTGCCAATGGCATATGCATTCTGACGGATTCGGAAGAGATAAGAGATGTGGCTGTTGGATTTGGAGCGACAGCAATTATGACTTCTCCCGATTGCTACTGCGGGACGGACAGGATAGCTTCCGCATTGGAAAAAATCAGTGGAGATTTCATAATAAATATCCAGGGGGATGAGCCGCTGCTGGACCATAAAATTTTGGTGGACATGGTGGCGCGCGCGGAAACGAGTTCGGCGGAGATCATAACGCCAATTTTCAAAATAACTGACGTCGCCGACATCGATGATGTGTCACTGGTAAAAGTTGTCACTCGCAGGGATGGCAATGCACTATATTTTTCCCGCAGTCCGATACCATTCGTTCGCGGCGTGGAGAAGTCGAAGTGGCTGGAAAGGTGCGATATTTTTGGACACGTTGGAGTATTCGGCTTTAGGCGGTCATTTCTGGAAAAATATAGGCACTTGCACCGCAGCGACATTGAATTGGCGGAATCGCTGGAGCAGTTGAAATTTCTGGACAACGGCTACTCCATCGACACAATCGTTGCATCGCGTCCAACGATCGGCATAGATACTCCGGAGGACTTGGAAAAGGCAATCGCCTACATCGGCGCAAATGCGCACAAATTTGGCTAAAAATTCCCCAGCGTTCTCCAAACGCAGACATTTCCTAGCGCGACTGGCGCCGCACACCATTGCGCAACTCCTCAGGTACGCGATGATATTTGCGCGCATCACACAAATATGGGACTGCCATTTTGTTAGCCATTTGACTTCCGCAAAAATATTGGTAAAATGGCGCCATGTCGGATCACTTAGTCTCTAGCACCTCCAAAGAGCAAAAGCACACATTTATGGTGTCAGAGTCGTCCATCAGTCGGAGCATAAATGTCCCAACGCTTGCTGATGTATCAGCAGCCTGCGGTTACTCAAATGCAAGCAATAAATTTTTAATAGATAGTGCTAGGCTCCTGGGGAATGGAGTCGTTGAGGTTAGGGCGCAGGAGCGCGGTACGGCTCAAATTTCTCCAAAACAGCAGATCAAAAATATGGTTATCCAGAATTTCCTGACTGGGAACAACATGCCGAATCTTGAAGTTAAAAACCTTGATTTTGTGGTGTCTGAAGTGCAGGTGGCGTATGAAAGATGTCTCCATGCGCTGGGTATAGCGTCACCATCGGAACGTGAGGTGGAAAGTTATCTCTCCTACGCAAAATCGCCAATTCTGAAATTTATGGCATCGCAGCGTAGCAAGTGTGATAACATCACATTTGCCAAGGGTCTATTAACAGCGTTCGTGGAACATCACCTACGTCAGCAAAATCCTCCCATCGATGACATTAAAATTAAATTCATGGTTAAAATAGCAGAGGATCTGATGGACAAGATGAAAGTTAATGCGGCTACTGCTGTTTCCATTGTTGCGGCGGCATGCTCACCGCTTGCCATTAAAGCAAGCAGAGGCTCCGATAATTCATCCTTTCAATTTGCTATCATACGCGCATACCTAAAAAACCTTTTGGTGGGCATAACCGATGATGCCGTAGATGCATACCTAAAGTCGCGCAAATTCAACGGCTCAGGACGGATTTCAGAAAACATCAACGGCGAGCAAATGCCATATACACTAAGGATTGTCCAGCCTATCTTTGAAGCGCGCCACCATTTTCCTATCCAGAATATTTCTGGAAACGACGCTCTCTATGTGATGTGCATACACTGTATCTCGAACAGAGATAATTCATCA
>JAITRI010000042.1 GCA_031288455.1 Puniceicoccales bacterium | reverse complement strand
TTATCCTGTCGCAGCCGAAGTCAATATCCTCCGCAATCCGCAGAATGGCATCGAAGGCGGCGATTATCTCCCCAACGGGATCTTCAATGGCGGCAAAACTGTCGTCGCTGCGCGAGTTGTGCGTGACGATCAGATGCGCATCGAAATTTTTTACCACCTCCGCCATCTCACGAAAATGCCACGTGCCGCGCACATCATTTATCACATTCGCGCCGCCCATGAGCGCCAACCGCGCCGTTTCTACGCGATGCGTGTCCACGGAAACGGAAATTTCTTCCATGGCAACGGCCACATCCAGAACCTCTCCGATGCGTCGCCACTCCGTCCGATGATCAATTTCCGCGGCATGTGGACTGGTCGACTCGCCGCCTATGTCGACTATGGATGCCCCATTGGCGGTGAGCTGCGACAGATACTGCCGCACAGCGTCAGTTTTGGCACCATTCGAAGCGGCATCAAAATATTTCCCGCCGTCGGAAAATGAATCCGGCGTGATGTTCAAAATTCCCATCAGGCATGGAAGCGGCACATCTCTGAAATTTTTACCCATTGGCGCTAAAAATCAGCTGCTGCACATCCGCAACGATGCTTTTGTCCAGCAAAAATTCCCCGCACATCGCGCGCGTTATCACCTCTGCGCCGGGCTGCACAATGCCGCGCGCGGTCATGCAAACGTGCCGTGCCGCGACGAGAACAAAAACTCCACCGTTGGCGGTGTGCTGTCCGATTGCGTCCGCAATTTGCCGCGTCAACCGCTCCTGCAGCTGCAAACGCTTTGAGTATTTCGCCACCACGCGCGCCAATTTGCTCAGGCCAACGACACTGCCATTCTTCGGAATGTATGCCACGGAAATTTTTCCGAAAAACGGCAGCAAATGGTGTTCGCAGAATGACGAAAATTGAATGTTCCTGACTAGGATGAAATCTCCGTAATTTTCCGCGCCGAATGACAGCTTTAAAATTTCCTTATCGGAGATATTTTCACTGTCAAAAAAACTTTTCCAAATGGCAGCCACGCGCACTGGAGTGTCGACGAGACCCTCCCGCAGCGCATCGTCGCCGATGCCATCGATCATCATTTTCACTCCGGCAACGATTTTGTCAAAATCCATTGTGCGCCATATGATGCACTGGGATTATCTTTGCAAGAATTTTTTTGCGGCGGCTGTCCTGCCAACATTTCACGGCAATCATTTTGTGGAAATTTGTAGGCGTGGAATGGCGTTTCCTGCGGACGCATCTGGAAAATGCACCAAAATAAATGTTGACATTTTGGCGAAGAAAATCATATCGCCTCTTGCGGACATGAGTTTGAAAAATGTGCGTGTCTACTGTGAAGCTATGAGTGTTCAATCCAGCGGTGAAGTGGTCAGACGTTTCGCTACTCTGATAGAAAAAAAGGTTGCCGGCATAGAGTTGGCCGATTCGGAAATACGCGAAATAACGAACGCCATAATCACAAAAACAATTCCCGATTACCAGCTGTCAGCTTTTCTCATGGCCATATACTTCCAAAACATGAGCATTCAGGAGGCATCGGTGTGGACGGAGGAGCTGATGCTGTCCGGCGACATGATAGATTCCGGCAATGTCTCCTGGCCGAAAATTGATCGCTGCTCAACGGGCGGTGTCGGCGATAAATCAGCGTTTGTCCTTGTTGCAATCGCGGCGGTGTGCGGGATCGCAGTGCCGACATTGGTCGACGGGTGCGACGGATTGATAATATCGGATCTCGATAAAATGGGCTCCATTCCAGGATTTGATCCAAAATTTGAACCGAAGAAATTTCAAAAGCAGTTGAAAAAAGTCGGCTGCTGCTACTGCGAACAACCGGCGAATATCGCCCCAGCGGACGTGATCCTGGACGGCGTAAGGCGCACCACCGGAACTGTCCCGAGTGTGCCGCTGATGACCGGCAGCATCCTCGGCAGTAAGCTGTCATCCGGCGCAGATGGTGTCGTTGTTGACGTGAAGTGGGGCAACGGATCGTTCATAAAAGACGTGGAACAGGCGAAGCAATTGGGGAGAATGATAACGCGCGTCGCTCGCAATCTCAATAAAAAGTGCATTGCGGTTGTGACGGATGCCAATCAGCCGCTCGGAAAGACGGTCGGGACGTGGCTGGAAATAGAGGAAACAATCGAGCTGCTGAAGGGGCACGGGGATCCGGAAATGCAGGACCTAATTCTCCGCATCGGCATGGAAATTATCAGATTGGCCGGCGTTGCCGGGTCAACGCTGTCGGCGAAGCAGATGATCATAAAGAAGCTATCGGATGGGTCCGCGCTTGGCAAGTTTAAGGAGATGATCGCTGAGCAGGGAGGTGACACGTCCTACATAGACGATCCGGAGAAATATCCAAAGGCGAAATATTCCCGCAAGTTGTCGGCGCAAAAGCGCGGATATATCCACACGGTGAACGCGGAAATGATAGCGCGCGGAGTCAAAATTCTATCGCGGAAGAAGGACGGTACCATTGACCATGCCGTCGGGGTCTCGGGAATAATGAAAGTTGGAATGCAAATAAAGCAGGGTGAGCCACTGATAATGATACACTACAACGACGAAACAAATCTGGAGGATGCTCTGGAGTATTTCAGAGAAGCCTATCGCCTCGCGCCGAAGAGACCAGTATTGAATGAGCTTATAGTGGAGCGCATCGCCTAGTCATGTGGAAAAATTTTGTTCTGCTCATGTCCATCGCCGGTCTTCTGCTGGGATGCAAGGAGGTAATCCCTCCACCGAAACAGCATTTGCGGATAGCATCCGTCAGCGAACCAGCATCGGTCGATCCACAGAGGGTGTGGGACGATAGCGACTATAAAATTTTACACGCGCTGTTCGAGGGCTTGATTGTTCCGGATCCGGAAACCATGGAACCGCTGCCCGGAGTCGCCGAGACGTGGACGATATCTCCCGATCACAGGATATACGAGTTCTTTCTGCGGGATAATGCCAAATGGTCCGATGGAAGTTCCGTCGTTGCCGATGATTTCGTTTACTCCGCAAGTCGAGCGCTCACATCAAAGTTTGCATGTTCGTCCGTGGAGATGTTTTTCCCGCTGCGGAATGCGAGGGCATTTTTCAATAGGCAAATTCGCAACTTCTCAAAGGTTGGCATATCGGCCGTGACACACAGGACGCTGCGCATAGAATTGGAGCAGAGCGATCCAAATTTTCTGACGGTTTTGATGCATCCCTGCTGGTCGCCGCTGAATAAGAATGTGGTAGACTCGTTCGCCAGATACAACAAAGGAGTCACATCGGGTGATATTTTCCGCGCAAATGTCATTTCAAACGGTCCATTCGGCATCAGCGAGCGCATAATGGGCACATGCATGCTTCTCGAGAAAAATCCAATCTACTGGGATGCCGATAATGTCATTTTGTCCTCCGTTCTTTTCCTATTCGGATGGGATCAGACGTCGAATATGAAGAAGTTGGCGGAAAAGGAAGTGGACATAGTGGAAATCCAAAGGGATGGGGAATTCGCACTGGGGGATCGCATCGCAAAGAGCGAATTTGGCATTTCTCCGGCATTTGAAATGGTTGCGCTCACCTTCAACATGTCCAACAGCGCCTTTGCCGACAGGAACATTAGAATGGCGATGTCACTCGCCATCGACAGGGAAAGAATTCTGGAGGAAATAGAAAAAAATCAGGCGCTCGCCGCCTATAACTTTTTCCCATGCGGTGATGGAGACAGGCCGAATGGTCCGCTTCTCAAAAAAGACCAGCAGCTGGCAAAAAAATTATTCGACGATGCCGGCTACGGTCCATCAAATAAATTTCCCACCATAAGAATGCTGTGCAATGCGTCCGAATCGGACCTGTATTTGCCGGTTGCATCACGCATCGCCGATGACTGGAAAGCAGTTTTGGGGATCGACACGCAAATAGAATACAAGGAGTTCAGTTCATTTTTGGAAAGCAGAAAAAAATTTCACTTCGACATCGTGAAGAGTTCCTACAGCGGGATGTATTTCGATCCGGCGCTGATACTTTTGTCACTGCATTCGAAAAATGCGAGAAATCACGGAAATTGGGAGAATGCCAAATATGACGCAATCATCGAAAACATCATCGGCAGTGAAAATATGCCACTGCGCGAAGGACTGATAAAGTCCGCCGAATTGCTGCTGGCGGAAGAAATTCCAATCGTTCCACTGTTTTTCGAGTCAAACTCGTACCTTGCGCGGAAACGCGTACGCGGATGGTTCCCTAACATAATGAATCTGCACCCTCTTAAGTTCGTTTACTTTGCGTATTAGCGACATGCGCTGTTCCCGCTCGTGGAGCATCGCCCTTACTCTGTACTCTTTCATCTTTGCGGCGAAAAAATTGTGCGACAATTTATCATCGGCGCGGATGGAAATATCCATAAAATTGCAGTGCTCTCTGGATTCGTTGAGTGACATGTAGCACACGCGCCAATTCGCATCGGAACGCCTGACGATTTGTTCAATTATATCATCGCCTCTGCAGAGCAGCGTGAACATGCACAGGTGCGACAGTTCGATGTAGGTTCCATTGATCGCAGCGAGTGTCGCGTCGATGTAGTCGTCAAAATTTTTCCCGATCGAAATGGTAACATTTCTGACGGATTCAGCGAAATGGAAGTCCTGTGCAGTAAAATCACCGGCGGAAAGAAGCAGCATGGAGTCGAAATTTCCCGCCGAATATATCTCCTTTGCCACCGCGGCCACATCGACTGTGGCTCCATTTGATACACCTGACAATAGCAGTGATGAAATAACCAGAATATTCACACTTGCACGCCTAATTTTAAAAGTGGGGTAACACAAGAAATTTTTCGCAAAATCTACAATTTGTTTTGAGCGGCGCACATAATTCCATACAATCTCCCACTGTGATCGTTCGCGGAGGAATAGTACTGTGCGCTGCGTTGGTGTTGTCATGGGCACTGCCAATGGGTGCGATTGCATCGACATCCGGCGTCGCCGATCTCCACAGAAAAATCATCGAACAGGCGTCCAAATGCGGCGATGGAAAATGTGAACAGCGGCAACCTGACGCGGCCGCAGCAGCGGAGGAGCGCAAAGAAAAATCCGACATTTCATTTTTTGCGAATGAGGACTGCGTGCGAAATGATATGCGCAGAGAGCTGCTGGATGATGTCGCGGAAAAATGGAACATTGCGCCGCCAGCAGCGGATGCATCCGCCGAGAAGCCGACCGTGCTACTTCCGAAAAAAGATGCGTGCGGCGGTGAGCTTTTTGACAAAATCAATGGAATTTTCATAGCGCAAATGAAATTTGTCAACACGCCGCTGTCGCACGCCATCGAGGCGCTGGCAAATGCGGCATACGCAAACGATAAAAATTCCGACGAAGACAATAGGGGAGTAAACATCGTGCTACTGGGCGCAACCGCGGCCGATGAGCCGGTCGTAAATTTGAGCCTGAAAAATATTTCGCTACACCGGCTGATTGAATTGGTGGCAAAGTCCGTGTCCTACAAATTTGACATAGCGAACGACGCGGTTATTTTCTACAGGGCCAACATGGCGGATGACATCGTTGAAACGCAGATCTTCCCGATGTCGCGTGCGACGCTGATACGCCTCACCGGGCTGCAGGGAATCAATCATCACGCACACAAAAATTCCGATGCCGCGGAGACAATGGCCGACGAGGAGCGCGCCATAAAGGATTTTTTCCAGCGGGCCGGAGTGAATTTTAAGGATATTCCGGGAAGCGATTTGGCATTCGACGGATCGCAGATAATCGTGACGAATACTGGAAGAAATTTGCGGAAAATAGACTGTCTGCTGAAGAAATATTCGGAAGTCAAACAGGTGGAAATCGAGGCAAAATTTCTTGAGGTGCAGCAGGGCGTCCTCGACGAATTGGGATTTAGGTGGCAGTTCGGCGACAGAAAAAATGCGGATAACGGATTCTTCAGAACGGGACGCCCAGGGCAGTCCACTGACTCCGATAAAATTGACAATTTGCGCTCCCTATCGGACGCGTTCGCATCGACGAATTTTTCCAGGGGAAATGGTACGATAGTGTCCGCAGAAAATAATGCCACGACCATTCCGAATCAGGCACCGAACCTTCCGCTGCAGGTGAACTTGGGAGCAGTATCCGTTCCGCTTGGCGGGTTTACCGGAGTTCTCAATCGCGTGAAGTGCGACGTTATAGTGAAAGCACTCGAACAGCACGCCGGATCCGACCTCATGAGCGCTCCGAAAATAACAGTGCTCTCCGGAAAAACTGCGGAGATCACCGTTGCCATGGAGCTGCGCTATCCGCGCAGCTACGGCGATACGCATTCCGAGGTTGGAGTTGGTTCGTCCGGATCCGGGACGAGTTCCGCCGGCGTCACCATAACGGCGGGCACTCCGCAGGATTTTGCCACGCGAAATGTCGGCGTTGAAATGAGCGTGACGCCAATCGTTGAAGCGGACAGCAGCATAAGTCTGCAGCTGGAACCGAAAGTCACGGAATTCGAAGGATTTGTGGAATACGGCGGCTCAAGCATCGGCATATCATCCGGCATCACGGCAACCATTCCATCGGGATTTTATCAGCCGATATTTTCCACGCGCGAGATTCACACGGAGGTGAACATTCTCGATGGATCGACGGTGGTGATGGGCGGACTAACTCGCGAGGAAGTAAAAGAGGTGCACGATAAGGTGCCAATTCTCGGCGACATCCCGCTGCTAGGCCGCCTCTTCCGCTCGGACAGCGAAACCTCACAGAAGCGAAATCTGCTGATCTTCGTGACGGCGCATACGGTGCCACCATGCGGAGATGGCAGCGATGTGACAATCATTAAAAAGCCTGAGAAACACAGCCGCAGCGGCGGCGAGCGGCGTCCGGCGAAGCGGAATGGAAAATTTAAACCGGACCAATGAAAATGTTGTCATTTTCCAGCGGGATATGTTTATTTCCGCCTCGTGTTGAATCGTCGGCACATGCCGGCTTCCGTCGGAATCACGTAGTCGAATGTGTCATCGGATTTATCGTTCGCAGTCAGATCCGAACTGAAGCAGTTCAGCAGAAGCCCAACGGCAAAAAATAGCGACACAAGATTCGACCCGCCGTAGCTGATGAATGGCAGCACCATGCCCTTCGTCGGAAGCAAGCCAGTCACGACGCCGACGTTAATAATCACCTGATAGGTTATCAGCAGCGCTATCCCGTAGGATATGAATTTTGCGAAGTCGCTCCTGATTTTTTTCGCACAGTGTGCGGCGACGAAGAAGAGCAGCGCGTAGGCGGACAGCGCAGCAATGGCGGCCAAACTGCCCAGCTCCTCACTGAATATGGGAAATATAAAGTCAGTGTGCGCCTCCGGCAAATATGTCAGCTGCTGCCGTCCCTGTCCGATGCCATGCCCGAATAGTCCGCCGGAAACAAACCCGAGCATCCCCTGCCAAAGCTGATAGGCACCATCCGATTTATTTTTTTCAACGTCGAGAAATGCGACAATTCTTCGCATGCGGGAAGGATTGGCGTATATTAGTGCCGAAATGAGTGCCAGTCCACCCGCCATTGCGACCGCAAGGTGTGATATTTTTGCATTCGCCAAAAACAGCAGTGTGATCGCCACTGCCCCGATTAATATCGCCGTCCCGTAGTCCGGTTCGAGCAGCACCAGCAGGCAAATTACACCGCTGATGGACAGTGGCGTGAGAAATCCATTCCAGACGCTGTCCATGTGCCCACTGTTCTTTTCCAAGTATCCGGACATCCAGATTATGGCGGCAATTTTTGCGAATTCGGAGACCTGCATGTTAAGTGGCCCGGCGGAAATCCATCGCCTTGAGCCATTCACCAGCTTCCCTATGCCAGGAATCAGCACGGCGACGAGAACAGCGGCGGCTCCAGCTAAAATTAGCGCGTGGTGTTTCCTTAGAAATTTCAGATCAATCAGACAGCCGGCGAAAAAAAATGGCACTCCGATGGCACACCACAGCAGCTGCTTCGAAAAATAGTTCTCGGAATTAATAAACGATAGGCTGGCGCTCGAAAGGATAACCGTTCCCAGTCCGAGCAGCAGCGCGACCGATCCCAAAATAAACCAGCCAGCTTTACGCTGGCTGAAATAGTTGCAGTATACTTCCAGTCTATCCAAAAGCATCGCAGGCGATCAATTGTTCATCTCGACCACCGGAATATCGTCGAAGTTATCGAAGAAATCATCATCCTGCGCAGCGAATCTTTCGGATGACGCTTTCCGCGTCTGGGGAATCAACAATTTTTTCCCGGGACGCAGCGGTGATGTCGCCGTCAAATTGTTCAGGTCCATCAAATCGCCGCGGTCAACGCGCAATTCGTTCGCTATCTGCGAAATGGTATCGCCGCTGCGTATGGTGTACAGGTTGTCAGGATCCACCTGTGAAGCTGGCGGCTTTGCTCCTCTTGCCGTCGATGCGAGCGGACTGCGGTAATCCCTCGGCGCCGGTCTGCTCGAGGGAGCCGATGGACTTCCTTCCTTTTTCGCCGGAATTATCAGCTTCTGTCCAATCTGCAGCAAATTAGGATCATCCAGTGAGTTTACCCGCTGCAAGTCCGATTGGGTGACTCCA
The DNA here is from genome assembly GCA_031288455.1 of Puniceicoccales bacterium. Taxonomy (GTDB): domain Bacteria; phylum Verrucomicrobiota; class Verrucomicrobiia; order Opitutales; family JAIRKQ01; genus JAIRKQ01. The sequence continues at coordinate 10,950 of JAITRI010000042.1, read as the reverse complement.
AAGCGCTTTGCGATTAGGTACAAGCTATCCCCTGACTTCACGACATATTTGCCGCCATCATCGCTCAATTGCTTCGGCTGTTTCGTTTGCACGCCCGAAACCTGCCCGCTGGAAATCTGTTCATTTCGCGCCGGCGTTTCCCCGCTGCGCTGCGGCTCTGGAATGCACAGCTTCTGCCCAACAAACAGCATATCCGATGACAAATTATTCACCTTCATCAATGTTTGCGCCGATGTGCCGTGTGCCTGCGCTATCCTATGTAGAGAATCTCCAGCTTTCACCGCATAGGTGATCGATCCTGGGCGACATGGGCCATCCGCATGCTGTGCAACGGACACGGATTGAGTCCTCGCCGGGCATGTTATTTCGATTTCCAGACGCTGCCCGGGAATTAATTTGGTGTTTCTGTTTATGCCATTTGGGCCCGTGATCGCCGATGGCGGCACAACCAATTTTCTCGCTATCTCCTGCACACTATCGCCGCTCTGCACGTAATAGAATACGGAAATACTATCCTGTCCGACGGTGCTGCCCTGCCTGCGGTCGCGACACTGCACCCCAGCAATTTCGCCAGGACGAGTGGGACGTCGCCGTTCAATTCCGCCATTCGAAGCAACCTCCGGACTTATGGAATAGGCAACATTGTCATTTCGTCTGTCATAGCCACAGCTGTCGGATCTAAACCAATCCACAACTGCACATCCGGTTAGGAACGGCAAAATCGCCAATACACAAGCGCCTAAAGTGTTTCGAAGTTTCATACGCAAAAATCTCCTCCCTACATGATTGCTATTTGTAAATTAATTTCAAACATAAAATGCTATTTTCAAAAAATTTTCCACGTTCCGCATAATTTTTAAACAAATCCAGGCTAGAAAAGCCAGGGCATAGCAGTATAATTTCGCCATCCTTTGACAAGAAAAAAGCGCGATTAATAATTTTATGCATTAAATTTTCGGCGCCATTGTCCGCGCGGAACAGCTCACAGACAATCCCGTTTCCGAGCGCCGCATCGGCCGCGATCAATTTACTCAGCTCCTCTCCGCTTTCGCCCATGAGCAATATTGCTCTCACTCTTCCGCGTATCGCGTTCAAAAATTCCGCCATTGGTTCATTTTTTGACTTTCCCCCGGCTATCAGGATGACTTTTCCATCAAAGGTTCCAAGCGCCGCGTTCAGCGCGTGGAAATTCGTCGCCTTTGAATCGTTCCAAAATTCCACCGTTTTTGGATGGCCGGAGATGGCATCCATTGCCGATATTTTGGCGACCATTTGCAGCCTATGCGGCGGAAGATGGAATGATTCCGCGGCCGCACGCAGACCTTCGACGGGAAAATTTATGCATTCCCAAAACTTTTGCACAAGCGCGAAGTTTTCCCTCTGGGGATTTATATTCAGCGCCGACGTCGGCGGAAGCATGTCGCAGGACACGCAGACGGAATATTTTCCCAAAATATCGCCGCGGCGCAGGCGGTTGCAGAAATCATGCACACTTTTGCCGACGAAACAGTGCGTTTGCGGCGATTCGCACGGCCTAATGTTTTTCACCAGATTGGCTTTGCAGCTGAAATATTCTTCCACATTTCTGTGGACATCCAAATGGTTATTGGCAAAATTCGTCCAGAGGACGTAATCCGGCCTGAATGCATCCGAGCCGTCCATTTGGAATGAGCTGACTTCAACGATGGCCCATGCGTCGCTGCGGTTGGCAGCGGAATCCACGGCGCCTATGAATGTGTCGCCTATGTTGCCGCAGGAGACAGCAATTTCGCCGCAGGAGCGCAGTGCGTGTGAAATGAATTCCGTTGTGGTCGTTTTTCCATTTGTCCCAGTGACTGCAACAATTTTCCCGCGCCAAAAATATGACGCCAGATCCAGTTCGGTCATGCATCTGCACCCGGCCGCGGTTGCCATTTTCACCCATCTGTGGCTCATCGTGAAACTTGGGCTGCGAACGATCGTGCGGTATTTTGCGGCGAAAATTTCCGAAAACTGCTCATCGGGCGATCCAAATTCATCGAATATTTTGTGCCCAATGGAACGTTTTTCGCAGAATCCGACGACCGCCTTCCCGGTCACGCCGTTCCCGAAAATGCCAATCTCTCCGGCATCGAAAGTCGCCGGAACAGTCATAGGCACAGAATGACGAGCAATGCCGCCAGTACACAGAAAATTTGTATCGCAAACGCAGCGCCAACAATTTTAGGTTCCGAATACCCCTTCAGCTCGAAGTGGTGGTGAATGGGAGACATCAGAAAAATTTTCTTTTTGAAAAATTTCTTCGATGTCATCTGAATGATGACGGAAAGCACTTCCACAACAAAAATAATCCCAACAATTAGCAGTGAAAAATGTTGCCGCAGTAGGATCGCCACTATGGCCAATAGTCCTCCAAGGCCTATCGATCCCATGTCTCCCATAAAAACAGACGCCGGATGCGCGTTAAATAGGGCGAACACAGCACACCCTCCGGTGAAACATGCGCACATTACCGCCATTTCACTGGCGCCGGCAATGCGCGTTATTAGCGGATGACGGCCCGCCGTTGGGCCGCAGGAATAAAACGCAATCACCATAAAAAATACCAGGCACTGCATGATATTTGCTATCGCCAATCCATCGACTCCATCGGTGATGTTGACCGCATTGCTCGTGCCGGCAATGACGAAAAAACAAAAAATCGCCACAATGATGACCGCCGCTTGCCGACTGAACATGGCGTTGAACCAGCGCCAGTTGACGTGCGTGAGAATGTTCCCAATGCGCGAACTATGCGGCACTACGCTGAACAGAATAAATACTATCACCGCCAGCAGCGCTAATTTTTGCCACCCCCTTACTCCGACCGTATTAATTCGCGAGATTTTCAGCAGATCGTCAAGCGCTCCCACAAGCGTGCATGCCAAATAGACGGACAGTGTGACCATGATGAAATCGTTGAGCGATGCCCATATCAGCGTCGAAGCGATCGAAGCGATCAGTATTATTATTGCGCCCATGGTGGGAGTGTCTTCCTTTGATCCGTGCAGCACAGCCAACTCGCGCACCTGCTGCCGAGTTCTTAGCACTTGCACAATTTTATGGAGCGAAAGCCACCGTATCATCGGCCGCGCAATGCACCATCCGATGAAAATCGCCGTCAAAAATCCACAGAGACATCTCTTGCTTAGGCTTAGTTTAGCATCAGACAGCAGCTCGACTATTGATGGCAACGCCTCAGAATCCAACATGTTTTACTCCGCCCATGCACAGGTTCAATTTTTCAATCGAATTCTTGCAAATTTGATTCTTCTCCAAGGGCCGCGGGTTCATTCTCCACGAATTGTGTTTCATCCTCCGCTGGCACAGGAGATGTTTCCGAATCCTGTCCGTCGGCACCGTCTTCCGCATCTCTGTGCATTTCGGATGCCATTTGTTCCCCAATGATATGGTGGAAAATATCGCGCATCTCCGGATAAATTAAGTCGATGAATGTGACAAGATCGCTGCTATTCGCACCGGTGGTCACCGAGATAATATCATCTCCGACATATGTGCCGCATCTGATGCGCATGTTCATGCCCTGCAACCACTTCGCTAGCTCATTTAGCTCCTGATCTTCGCATCCGTTGCCATCGGCTTTTGCAAGCCGCATGCGCTGTGCGATTATGCCGCCGATGGTCTGCCACAGATCAATTTCAATCTCCTCTATCTTTGAATCTGTGATTTGCACAGCCTTCGATCGCGATTTCGCCGCGTATAGATCCACCAGCCAGTGAATTTTTCCAATGCCGGCCGCGTTCTCCACGATCACCAGAACATTTTCCCCGGCGGCAGCGAAGCGGTGACATTTGCTGCAATCGCCGCCGGATTCACACATTCCATAGATCTCAAAGCCACCATAATTTTTTTCTTTTTTCAGCGTGAAAACTTTCAGTGATGCCACTAGATCGCGAAATTTTTCCGCCGTCGATCTGCTATCTTTTTTATCGCTGCGCATCCCAATGAACGCGCATATTTCACCGGACTTTGTGACGGCAATGTGCAAATCTCCGGAAAAATTGCGCAGGGTAAATTTCATAACTTCCGCTATGCTATTGCATAGCGAATCAGCCGTGCGCCAATTGAATTTTGATGTGGCATTGTCGCTCTCCGACGGCCCAGTTCCGTCCGCATTTTCATGCGACTCTCCGGATTGGACTGCCGTTTGTTTCGCAAAGCGCCGGCAGTAGGCGAGCATACCTTCGCAAATCTTCTCGATCTCTGCAGCACTTTTCTCGACCTCTCCGGGAGATGAATTATGGCTGTACCATGAATTATATCTGGCAACTGCGCAATCGCGTGGAACAACATCGAATAGGCGTGCCCTATTATTTTTCCACGAATTGAACTTTTTTGCAGAATCACTGCCGCTTTTGACAGTCTCGTTCACTGTAACATGTGTGGTATCGTCCCCGCAGCGCAGCGCAATGCGCATGGAGACAAGATCCTCAAAAAATTTCAGCGTTGTTTCATTCACGCCATCCAATGCGCTGCGGCTTTGCAATTCCAACTCCTCCGCAGGGTCCTCCGAAGATTCATTCCTGCTTTCTGCGGCCTTGGCGGCGCGTATCCTATTGGCGAATGATGCACCGTCAAAAACAATCTCAATTTCAAACGGTGTCTCTTTTCCTATGGTTTCGATGATCGATTTCGCCAGCTGGTCGCCGTTCGAAAATTCCCAAAGGGACGGCGGAAAAAATGTCCATCCGGAAAATCTTTTCGAAAGCACAAACACATTCGCGTCACTGTCATGGACGGCATCGGCGGTTTTAAAAATCAAAACCGGACACATCCGAGGGGAGCTGTCCGAACCCACAAATGAAATTCCAAAATTTTCCACATCCGACATGCCGCGCGGCGGACTGTATACATTTTCCAATGATCCAATGGCGCCGAATAATTTTCCAAAAAGTTCATCCGTTCTCTCTTGGCCGAGCACGCCTCCAAATATGCGCCAAATCTGCGACTTTATCCTCTTGGGAGCGTGTGCCCTAAGCGACATTACAACGTCTCCGCGTGGCGCATCGTCGGCGCGAAGCCCAGAATTCAGCAGCGCGGCAACGCAAAACATTACAAAATATCTCGCGAAAATTTTCACTCCACGCCAGACAAAATTTTTATCGGAAATTTTCAAGATTTTTTTTAAAATTATTCGCGCAAAATTTCCATCGGAGTAGTATTTTTTAGGAAAACATCCGCTCCAAGTTTTTTGCGCACAACACCGGCGACACTGTCGCCGCCAATGGATTTGTGCACGAGACAGAAACATCCGCTTCCGCTGCCGGTCAGCATCGCATTCGCGTTTGCCATTTGCAAGTCGCGATGCAACTGTCGCATCTCGCCGTGTCGCGCAAAAAATATCTCCGAGAATGCGTTGAATAGTGGCAGCGAAATATCCCCTGAAACCATGCACTTTTGCAGAGATTCGAACCTTTGGGCCGCCTCATTTTCCGTCACATAGAGGTGTCGAAATTTCGTCCGCAGGTCGGCATATGCCTCCGCTGTGCTGACGCCGAATGGTGGTTTGAAAATCGTCAGCGCATAGTTCCCCAAAGCGGAATATAGATTTGCGTCCATCGGCGCGCAAGCGTTGCCAGTTCCCGACGCGATGCTCGGGCCGTCACCCATGAAAAATGGGCAATCCGCTCCAATTTTTGCACTGAGATCAACGAGCCTATCCTTGGACAGAACATTGCCGCAAATGCCATTCACGGCGCGCAGAACCGTCGCCCCATTGCTGCTTCCTCCGCCGAATCCGGATTCCGGCGGGATATTTTTGACAATTGCCACGCGGAAATGGCGCCCGATGCCGGAATTTTTCCTGAAAATATCCAATGCCTTTGTGATTGTGTTGCTGTTTTTGTCCAAATATTTCGCCGCACAAATGATCTCATCGCGCCCACCGCTGGAATCGGAAATCGCTATTTCGTCGCCAAAATTCAGTGCAATGTTTGCGGAAAAAACATTGTGGTTGCCGTCGCTCCGCATGCCGGTCACTGCGAAGAAAAGATTTATTTTTGCCGGAGAAAAAAATATTCCCAATTCCCTCATTGCACACGCCAAGCAATCGCGCCCCTAGAAATCACATTCGACCGAGACATGGAGAAGTCTATTTTTTGACCTTTTTTTTGGGAGCTGCATTTTTGTCGGCATCCTTGCTCTTGTCATTGTGGGATGCGATGAAGATTTTATCCTGGTCCACCTTCGGCGGAACGAATCGCTTTTCGCCGCCCGCCGTGACCAGCTGCACGTCGGCATTCATGTGCTTCTCAACGGATGATTTCCAGAGAATATCCTTCGCCTCTTCGTTCTCCGGATCAATCTCGGCTATTTCCTTCGCAACATTTGCCGCCTGATCAAATATTTTTTCATTGAGAAATGCATGCGCCATGGTGATGAGATCCTCGACGGCACATTCGGACTGCATCATCTTTTCCGCCATGAAAATCACAAGTTTATTGTACCCAGCCTTGTGCGCGGCACGCAAAATATTCCTGAGAGCGAAATTGCTATCGGGTGCGATGTCCAGCAGCTTTTCCGCCTCCCGTATTGCTTCGTCGTACTGCGCCATTGCATACTTTATTAGTATGCGCAAAGAGCGATATCCGACCGCCACACCGTTGAGGATCGAATCGCTGCGGCCGCCAAGTTCCCTGAGTTTATGCATGCCGGCTCTGGCATCATTGTCCTGCGGATTTATTGACAATGCCTCCTCGTACAGAAATCTGGCGTATTCGAAATCGTGCTCCTCGACGGCCAACTTCGCTCTGGCCAAAATTCCATTATCCTCCGGATGTTTTTCGCTTTGCATGGCCTAGGATATTGACGCGTCAATGCCGCTCTCCGTCACCCGGACGATTATTGATTTTTTCAGATCACTCCACGCGTCATCGACGCTGTTGGAATCCGATGCCTCGACCAGCACGCGCAGCATGGACTCGGTTCCGGAGTTGCGTACTTCCACTCTGCTTGGAGGCGGCAACTTGGCCTTTGTTTTTTCGATGTCACTGCCCAGATGGGGAATTTTATCAATCGGGACATTCCTAGCCACGGTGACATTAAAAGATTTTTGTGGAAGCAATGCAATCTTTGTTTTCAATTCAGACAATTTAATATTTTCTTTCGCGGCGAGCGACAGGACATAGAGCGATGCCCCTAGGCCATCGCCGACTGAAGAAAATTTTTTGAAAATAAGATGCCCTGAATTTTCCCCTCCAAATGCGCAGTCATTCTGCAGCATCGTTCGCTGCACATTTCTATCGCCGACGTCGCAGCGTATCACAGAAATGCCGATCGTTTTCAGATACATATCAAGCCCGAGATTGCTCTGCGTGGTGACGACGATTTTTCCATTTTCCAGCTCTCCGGATTCGCTCATGTGCCGCGCCACCGATCCGAGAATAACATCACCGTTGATTTTTTCTCCCATTTCATCGCACATGATCATTCTGTCGCCATCTCCGTCGTAGGCGATCCCGGCGAACGCTTCCCCGCGCTTCACAAATTCCATCAAATTTTCCGGATGTTCGCTGCCGCACCCGCCGTTGATGTTCTTGCCATCCGGAGAGTTTCCGAGAGGCACAACATTTGCTCCAAAGTTTCTAAAAATTTCCTCCGCCACGGTGCAGGTGGCACCGTTGGCCATGTCCAAGACTATATTTTTCCCGGAGAGTGCACATTTCGGCAAAAAATTTTCATAGGTGGCCGCGTATATTTTCTTCGCGGCAGCGCGAAAGTCCACCATTTCCGCTTTGGTGGGAGGCAATTTTTTGCTCCTTTTCAGTGCGCTGGGCCTCTTCAGAAGCCGCTCGATTTCGGCCTCCTGCACTGGTGTTAATTTTTCCCCTGTGCCGCTGAAGATTTTTATGCCGTTGTGGTGTCCCGGATTGTGGGACGCTGTGATCGCGATGCCAACGTCCGCTCCGCTGGCGAGTGTCGCCAGTGAGATTGCCGGCGTTGGAAAAATCCCGCAGTCCAAAACCTTTGCGGTGCCGGAAAAGCCGCGCAGCAGCGCATCCAGCAGAATGTCGCCCGAAGATCGCGTGTCCCTGCCGACGCAAATTGTCAAATTTTCCGCATTCTCCTCTGCGAAAAATATCTCCACGGCGCGCGCCAGATCACGGAAAAATTGCTCAACGATTGGGAATTCTCCAAATTTTCCGCGTATGCCGTCTGTGCCGAAATATTTCATTGTGATCTCCGAGTGCTTACTATGGTGCGCGGTTATAGCAGTATTTTTGCGATGCACAAGGTTAGCATTGCGCGCTGCCGGAAAAATTTGAATTCTAATCTAGGAAATGTATTGCGTCGATTTTTTTTTGCCGTTAAATTTTTCCCAGTGAAAGGCGAACCACGCTATACCGTACGCTAGTTGTTCTTGGATACGTGCTGGCGCATTTGCCCAGGTGGGTTGTGCGCCTGCTGTGCGTTGCGCTGGGCAATGTCGCCATGCTCGTTCAGCCGTCGAGAAAGCGGCTGGTGCTGTCCAACTTGCACCACGCATTCCCACAAAAAGATGCGGCGTGGTGTAAAAAAATCTGCCGGGAAAATTTCTATCGGCTGATTGAACTTGCGCTGCTGAGTATCGCCAGTGGATTTTTTAGCACAAAAAAAATTCTGTCCAGTTTCAAACTCACCGGGCAGTACAGGAAAATTGTCGAACGCATTGCGAACAGTGGCCGCGGGGCAGTGTTTCTTGTGCCGCACGTAACATCCATGGAGGCGATGACATTTCTGCTGGACATAATCGGCGACGCTAAATGCCCGGATGTTGGCGTCATTTACAGACAATTCGCCAATGAGCAGCTGGAGAAGTTCATAAAAGATTCGCGGGAGAAGCGCGGCATGAAATTGATTTCGCGGAAGAATGGAATTTTTGAAGCGGTGAGAATTCTGAAGAACAACGGCGTTGTGGCGCTTCTATTCGACCAAAATGCCGGCATCGGCGGCAACATGATGCCATTTTTCAACAGGGTCGTTTCCTCCACCGATCTTCCGGGCGCGCTGCACAGGAGGTTCAATGTGCCCGCATACTTTTTATATCCGCGCAGGATCGGCTTCTGGAGAGCAAACATAGTTATAAAAGAACTAAAGTTCGATCGCGATAATCCGGAAACGATTATGTTCGCCGCCAATAAATATTTGGAGATGCTGCTGAGCGGCAGCGATGGCGCATGCGCCGATTGGCTGTGGGCGCACGATCGGTGGAAAGTCGCGGCCAGCTGTTCAGTGGACTTTGGGAAGTGCAGCAGAAAAAATTGGGTGCCAAAGTACTGCGACTATTTCGACTGCAGCAGGGAAATCGTAAACGCCAGGGTCATGGTGCGAATGCCAAATTGGCTGGGGGACGTTATCATGGCAATTCCCGCACTGCGCATGCTGAAATCATCACGCAGGGACATTGAGATAATAGTTGTTTGCCAGCGGCAGTTCTCTGAGTTTCTGAAAAATACTGGAATCCCGGACAAAGTCATCGAGTTGCCAAAGGGCGGATTCACATATTTTTTCACCCTGGCGGCGGTGAGAAATGCCTACCCGGATGTGCACATTTCGCTGGTTAACTCACTGCGCGGAGATCTGGAGACAATGCTCGTGGGAGCACCCAGGCGCATGGGCATTGACACGAAGAACAGAGAGTACAGGAAGTTTTTCATAAATAATCTCTACGTAAGCAGGGATGCCGATTCCATACACCAGACGAAGCTGTGGCAGAACATGCTGATTGAATTTGGATTCCGCGGACAGGAGAATTTTTCCACGTTCAGGTTCTGCACGAACGCCTGTAAAATTCAGAAATATCGCTATTCCATCGGCGTCATATGCGGATCCGTCCATGAACCGCGCAAGCGTTGGCCGCACGAATCGTGGAAGATTCTGATGGAGAAGATTTTTGAAAAATATGCCAATGTGCACGTGAATTTGTACGGCTCAAAGGCGGATGCCATGATTGTGGATGATGTGGCGGCCCTCTTCAGCCGCACGACAATCTCAAATTTTGCCGGCGCAACCACGCTTCTTGAACTGGCGGAACGCATGCAAATGGATGATCTAATAATTTCGATCGACAGCGGCGGAATGCACGTGGCGAACATGTTCGGATGCCAATTAATTTGCCTCTACGGCATAACAAATTCCCTGGCAACGGGACCCATATTCGACTCCCCAAATGTGATAATTAAGCCTGAAAGCTGCCCGCAAAAGGGAGGCTTCCCTACGGAAGACATCAGCACGGAAATGGTCTTCAAAGCCGTTCAGTATGCGCTGCAGTAGTGTGGGACGGGATTTATTCCCGTGTGCAGGACTCATAATTGTCCAATTGGAACTCCGCCTCTCACACGCGAAGCGATCCGCATCCGCTTCGCGGATGCGGCTGGTGCAGGGGTGCGCCCCTGCCCGCCGGAGGCGTAAACAAAAACGTCGCAGGTGGAAGCTGCAGCGCGCGGTGCGCCTCGGAAGTGCCGGCGCCGTATTTTTAGAGGAAAGGCAGCGGCGCCTGTGTTTTTTAGTTCCCCGTGGCCTTTGTTTTTGGATCTCCGACGATTTTATTTTTAGTTTTCATTTTCCGGAGATTTCCGCCTCACGCGTGCCCGGAGATTTTCGTCCTCGCGCGCGAAGCGACCCGCATCCGCTGTGCGGATGCGGCGGGTGCAGTGGCTGTGCCCCTGCCCGCCGGAGGCATAAACAAAAACGGCGCCGTATTTTTAGGATGAAGTCAGCGTCGCCTGTGTTTTTTAGTTCTCCGATCCCTTTGTTTTTAGACCTCCTAGACCTTCGACGATTTTATTTTTAGTTTTCGTTTCCCGGAGACTTCCGCCCTCGTTCGCGGAGCGTGTGTGAAAAATTGTAGGCGCGCCGGAATGGGAAGTGGCACAGGATTTCACACGCGAAGCGATCCGCATCCGCACAGCGGATGCGGCGGGTGCAGGGGCT
>JAITRI010000009.1 GCA_031288455.1 Puniceicoccales bacterium | reverse complement strand
CCGTATTTTTATGGAAAAGTCCTTGGCGCCCATATTTTTTGGTTCCCGGGCACCTTTGCCTTTGGGTCTCCGACGATTTTATTTTTAGTTTTCGGTTTCCGGAGATTTCCGAAAGATGCGCGCAGCCCCCCTCCTCGCTGGAGGCTAGGAGGGGGTGGGGGAGATTGTAGACACGTCGGAATGCGAAGTGGCACAGGATTCCACGCGCGGAGCGGTCCGCATCCGCTTCGCGGATGCGGCGGGTGCAGAGGCTGCGCCTCTGCCCGCCGGAGGCATAGATTACATAGATTAAGCGCAAATCATTCGGAGGGAACGGTTCCTCCACCATCCAGGTGTCCGATGAGGTCGATTTCTGCGGAATTCAGCCCGAGCATTTGAAATTTTTTCGCCTGCGGGATTAGCCGCGCTTCCGCGGAAGCGCGCATTCTATTGAATGCATCCACGCTGCTCGAAATCGACTTCCCAACGCCGTTGAAGTGATCGAAGAATATTTTCAGCCGTCCGTACATCTCCTTTCCGATCTCTATTATTTCCCGGGCCTTGTCCGTCAGATGCGCCTGTTTCCACCCGTATGAAATCGCCTGCAGCAGAGCTATCAGCGTTGTCGGCGTGACGAGCATCACGCGCCTAGAGACTCCAAATTCCAAAAGTGATGCATCCGCGCGGAATGCATCGCTCAGGAAATTTTCTCCCGGTAAAAATAAAACCACAAATTCCGGAGAATTTTCAAACTGCTGCCAGTAGTTTTTCGAACTTAATTTTTCCACGTGTCTTTTTATTTGCGCTGCGAATTTTTCGAAAAATTCACCGTCGGAACGCTTCGTCGACGCCGCGACATCGGCGTACAGGTTCAGGGGCGCTTTTGCGTCCACAACGATTGTCCTGGCATTCGGCAGATTTATCACCATGTCCGGTCGGAAATTTTGTCCGTCCTGCGACGTGACATTTTTCTGCTCCTCAAAGTCAACGTGTTCCGCCATCCCGGCCAACTCTACCGTTCTCCGCAGCTGCATCTCGCCCCATTGCCCGCGCACATCGGGACGGCGCAGCGCGTTGCACAAATTGTTTGTTTCCTCCTTCAACTCCGCGTGAGCGCGATTTGACAACTTCAGCTGCTCCGCCAACCCGATGTATGCCGTTTGCCGCTGCTCCTCTAATTTTTTTAATTTTTCATCGAACAGCTTCAGCGTGCTTTCGATGGGCTTTATGGCATTCCCAAATCCACTGCTCGCCTCATTTGTGAGCGCGCAAAATGAATTTTTGGCCAGCAGAAGAAATGCCTCATTGTTGTCCCGCAGCGCCTTTGCCGACAGCTGCTCGAATTGTTCCCGCCACTTCCTCTCGAGGTTGTCACGCTCCGCAATCCTGCCATTTGCGTCCGCCAGTCGCGACTCTGAAATCGCCAGTTGCATTTCCACCTCCGTCAATTTTTTCCCGACGCGCTCCATCCCGATGCGCCGCTTGGCTGCGACCACAGCCGCAGCGACCGATGCGATTCCGAAAATTATCACCAATGCAAACATGTCCACTTGATATCCAATGGGACGAAAAAATCCACAAATTTAAATTTCTGTCAAATTTTCCGTGGCATCCGCGCGCCAATCTCACGTTTCTCCATTTTCGCGGCACCGGCAAAATTTTCAAAAATTTATTGACTTAATTGTGGTCGCTGCAGCATCCGGATAGGTGCGACTTTCGAAATTCAGGCCGAATTATTCCCGTGGCATAGCGTGGTTTTTAGTCAGCCTAGTCATCGGCGTGGCGAATGACGTGCTCATGAAGCATTTGGGCAATGAGTATTCGTCCGCGCAGATCGTGTGTCTCCGCTACGGCTTTGCCACCCTGTCATTGGCGCTGGTGGCATGCGTGCGCAGAAAGAAAATGACGATGTTTTTGCGCGCGCCGCAGCTGCACATCGTCCGCGCCATCATGCTGCTGTCGGCCATAATGCTGTACTGCGATGCGCTGACGCGATTGCCACTCGCCACCGTAACGGCATTGAATTTCATCATTCCAATTTTTACGCTGGTCTTCGCGCGCGCATTCCTCGGGGAAAAAATCACACGCGGCCGTGCAGTGGCGACGATTCTTGGCTTTGCCGGCGTTTGCGTAATTCTTAGTCCGACGGATTCAGAATTTTCCACATTGGCCGCCTGCACGCTACTTTTCTCCTCGATGCTGTTCGCCGGGTTGGACGTGGTCAATAAGAGGTTTATCAGCGGCGAAGGAACATTCCAAATGGTTCTATACACGGCAACCATAACGTTCGCATTATCCGTTCCATTTGCGCTACCCGAATGGATATGGCCATCTTTGGCGGATGTCGCGCTGTTCGCGGCACTGGGAATCGGTGCCAATTTGCTCCTCTACTGCATACTGGAAGCATTCAAAAAAGTAAATGTATCCATCGTGGCTCCGCTCCGCTATTTGGAGCTTGTCATCGCCTCCATTGCCGGATTTTTTGTGTTTATGGAAATTCCTCTGCTGTCCACAATATTTGGCGCGCTGATGATCATTTCCAGCTCCATCTATGTGGTAATTTCAGGGGCTAAAAACAATCGCTGCGATAAATAATTCCGACGATTTTTATTGTAAGGTGCGCTTTTTTCACTACAATTCCATCAATGAAGTTTTTGAAAATTGCATTCTGTGCAATGGTCGTGCTGCTGCTTTCGCAGTCGCAGGTTTCGGCCAACACTGGCCTTCCAATGCTGTTTATTTTTGCTCCCGGGGCGGCGCTGTTGCTTGTGCCTGTGATATTCATAGAAACATGCGTAATGTGCAAAATGCTGAAGAAAATTAATCGGCTCACAGTTCTCAAAACGGCGACCGTTTCCAACGTGATCTCCACGCTGATTGGGGTTCCACTCGCGTGGCACATCATGTTAGCTGTGCAACTATCACTGTCGTCCTCGAGTTTTTTAGAGAACTGGGCGCACAGAATTCCAGACCTACTGATTATGTTCGTTAATTCGGCTTGGATTGGGGAAAAAGATTCGTGGGCATTTGCACTTCTGAGCCTGCAGATCCCATTTTGCATCATATCATACTGGATTGAAGCCGGCGTTTCACTTCGCTATCTGAGGAAATGCGACATCCCTCCGAAGCGAATAAAATTGGCCGTGCGAAACGCAAACATAGCCTCCTATTTGTTCTTCGCCATTGTCATAGTAATTGTGCGCCTCGCACATTACGTCGCCTAAACAAACCAAATTTCCTCCTCGCCGCATGCGAGGAGGAAAAACGCTAAAACACAGACACTGCCCTTTCTTTTGGAGTGCCGATGCTTTTTATGGAGCCCAAATAAAGCATTTGCCGCGCCAAATGCGTATGCTTCACATTTCCGCTATCCCATCACTTGCGTAGTATCCTTGGGACAATGCCACTTGTTCTTTGAAGTAGTGTATCAGGTTGTCCAAATTCCTGGGGATTAGCGCCATGATACTTTTGCGAAAAGGACACTCTTTGCCATCCAAAGCGACAATTTTCCACAAAAGATCGAGATTCTCTTCGGTGGCGAGGTTATCAATGTTTTTCTCCGATAGAGAATCGCAAAGATTTTTAAAAAAGGCGGATGTCGAACGACTCTTTTCCTTTTCGTAGTGTACTTCGTGCAATATTTCTTTCACATCATTGTTGAAAGTTTTTGAATCAACGTTCAATTCTCTACCGCTCGCGCCATTGATATTCCGCGCAGAGGATGGAGTGGAAAGTGATCTTCTTAATTTATGCACAAAAACTGCGCCATTGCTAGGTTTTTCAATGGCCGCCCCAAATGTTTTCGAGCGCCCATGGCCCTTCTTTTTTTTCGCCGACAAAGGCTGTTCGGAGGATTCAACTGCAGCCATCGTTTCATTTTCATTTTGCGAAGATGCCGTCTCCGTATTTGCTCTTGTTATGGTAATTTTCGGCGTATGCAGTGGTTCTAGTTCGGAGAATTCACTGTGGTCAGTCAAATCAATTGCCGCGGAAAAATTAATTATTTTGCGACTGTCAGCGTCCAGCTGCTCCTGGTCGCCGTCTGCCGTCGATTCTTTGGGAGCAACGTTCTCCGCATTGTTTAGCGCAATGGCACTGCTGGTCGCAAAGCTTTCCGAAGAGAGCAATTCGGATGTTGATTTCTCTTTCTTCACTTGCGCTAAAGGCTCGGATAACGACTCAAGTTGAATGTTTGACTCTTTCGCCGATTGATTCGCGCC
>JAITRI010000093.1 GCA_031288455.1 Puniceicoccales bacterium | reverse complement strand
GGCGTGCATCAATTTTCTCCATAGGCCGATAACGAGCGGCGAAGGAAAGGCATTTGCGCTGAAAGTGTTGGATTTCATGCGCGACAGAATAGTCGGGTTCCAGAAAGAGACGGAAAATCACTACAATCTCGAGGCGACGCCGGCGGAGGGCACATCATTCAGGTTGGCAAAGAAGGATAAGGCGCGCTTCGGAAGCATAAAGGCCGCCAATGAAAATAATCTTCTGGAGCAGAGCGATGTTCCATTCTACACGAATTCCATACATGCGCCCGTGGATTTCACCGATGATCTGTTCGCCATTCTCGACCACCAGGACGAATTGCAGACGAAATTCACCGGTGGGACGGTGGTCCACGCGTTCCTCGGCGAAAGAATTTCCGACACGGAAACTGTCAAGCGATTGGTCAGGAGGATTGCGGAGAATTACAAATTGCCCTACTACTCCCTGACGCCAACGTTTTCCATTTGCCCCGAACACGGCTATCTGGTCGGTAACCAAAAATCCTGTCCACACTGCGGGAAACAAACGGAAATTTATTCGCGCATAGTTGGATATCTGCGGCCTGTGCAGCAGTGGAATGACGGGAAGCAGGCGGAGTTTAGGATGCGCTCATCGCTGAAGTTTGACGGTGGTGATCGCCGCAAATGCGCCCGTTGACATTTTCCGCGAATGCACACATTTTTCATTGCAAATGGAAGAGAATTATCATCGTGTGAGCTGTGGTTAGCGTGTGGCGCAGTTTTAGCATTGGAGCGGTGATCGTCGCATGCGTGTGCCGAAGCAGCTGCGCATTTGCAAAAGCCAGATCCCAGGCGCTGCTGAATGTGCCAATCGCGCATTTCGCAGTGCCCGGATTTGACAGCAATGGGCACAAAAAATGGGAAGTTAGCGGCGCCTCGGCAACGATGACAGAGGAAAATTTATTCAGCGTGCAATCGCTAAAGCTGTCGTGTTTTTCCGAAGGCGAAATGGAGAATGAGATTTTCTCAGCGACCAGCGATGAGGCATCCGTCATGGCGCGGTCGCACATGGCGCGCGGGAAATCTGAAATTCGCATAGCCGGCCAAAAATTTTCCGCATCCGCAGGTGCGTGGGAATTTTTTGGAGATTCGAAAAAAATTATCGCCAGAGACAATGTCACAGTTTTCATTGACTGCGGCGAAATGGAGGTTCCGCAATAGAGACACTGGTAAAAATTGTATTTCTTTTGCTGCCGTCAGCCCTTGGAGCATTCCAGATGCAAATAACGGGAGACGTTGCCGAGATTCAGTGTCTTCCCAATTACGTCACAATGCGATTTATGGAAAATGCCAGCGTCGTCGGCAGTAATTTCAGCGTCAGTGGTGATTGCATTGAAATTGACACCACACCGCACGCGTCCGTCGCATGCGTCGATGCTTCGGCTGTGGGAGAGATGCGCGCCATTGGCAATGCGTCATTCATCCTGCGAACGTGCAGCGGAAAGGCGAATAGGATTATCATCATTCCCGGCGAAAAAATTGTGAAATTAATCGGCGGCGCGGAATTGGAGGACCCAAGAGCCGGACGTGTCCGCAGCGATTCCCTATCATTTGATGTCGCAACAGGGCGCGTGGCAACTGAAATCTTGAATTCCGGGCGCGCCTGTATATCAATGGATGGCACCGCGCAACCGGAAAACTTTAATTTCCACGCGCGTGGAAAAGATGATGAGCCGACTATTCGCTGAAAATCTTAGGAAATTTTACGGAAAAAATGCCGTTGTGGATGGCATTTCCATTAGCATCAATGGCGGCGAAGTCATAGGTCTGCTGGGACCAAACGGCGCCGGGAAGACGACAACATTCTACATCATCATGGGAATGATAGCGGCGGATAGCGGGAAAATTTTCCTGGATGATAGGGACATAGGAGAGCTGCCGATGTTCATGCGCGCACGGGCAGGAATCGGATATCTTCCGCAGGAAAGCTCCGCGTTTAAAAAGCTGACGGTTGCGGAAAATTTAATCGGGGTCGCCGAATATCTTCCCATTCCGCCGGATGCTCAGCGAAACGCCGTCGATGGAATGCTGCGCGAAATGAATCTTTTGCACATTGCACAGCGGAAAGCATATGCGCTCAGCGGTGGCGAGCGCAGACGTCTCGAAATCGCCAGAACGCTGATAACTGGCCCGAAATTTCTGCTGATGGATGAACCGTTCAGTGGCGTGGATCCGATAAGCATCAGCGCGCTACAAAATATAATTGTTTTGCTAAAAAACAAAAATATTGGCATATTAATCACGGATCACAACGTGCGCGAGACATTGAAAATCGTTGACAGGGCGTATCTAATACACGGCGGGAAAATTCTATGCCATGGGCCGAGGGAGGTTCTATTGAATGATGAAAATAGTAGAAAATTTTACCTGGGGGAAAATTTTGACATGTAGCGGCAGAGTTTTTCGAATGGCGCTGTTGGTGGCAATCTTCGCGCTCGCAGTTGATCCAATGGATGCCTGCGCAGTGGCCGTGCGCCGCAAGCAGTGGTACGATCATTTGCACGGAACTGCGACCGTGGAAATGTCGCAGAATGGGGGCAAAAGCAGCAGCAGAGCGTTTAGGAATCTGTCGAAAAAATTCCCGCGCGGAAATGCCGTGCGGGTCGGTAAAAAATCACACGCCCCCGGAGAAACTCGGCTGAATATGCAGAAGTTGAATAAATTCCAGCACAGGGGATCACATTCCGCGCAATCGGAAATTCCAGTCGTGCGCATGGTCCCGTAGGATGGCGACGCATGCGATTGACACGCCCTCGAAAGCTCACCGCTGGCTGCAATCGGCGGCCGCAGGCGGACCGTTGACTCTCATTGTTCCGTCCGCGGATGATATTCCACCGCTGAAAAGTTTACTCGCCGCATGGGAGAGCGGCGATGGTGTGCAAATTTTCTGCGGCGATGAATTTAGGGATCACATGTGCCGTGCGCTGCGCCTCCCCGTGAAAATCTGCACGAATGAAGTGCTTGCGCTTTACTTCGATGAAGCCGCGGCGAATATCGCCGCCGATGACCGCACCGGAATGTCGATCGCAGCCAGCAGAACATCGGTGCTGCGAGCATTTCGCGAAATTTTATCCGGTGGAATTTGTCCCAATGATTTGGTCGGCGAAAGACTGCATTTTCCATTCTGCGCAGCGGTGGAGAAAATTGAAAGAGGCGGTTTCATTTTCGCAAATGCCGCGGATGCTGAGCTGCTGAGACTGGCGAAGGCATCCAAAAGACGGCAGCGCGGGCGCGCGATTTTCTATGGATTTTCCCCCGCCGACGGAAATCTTGCGCCAATGGCGGCCGCCGCTGCGCACTATTCGCAGGCCGATGCCGTGGTGTTTGATTTTGGAAATGCAGAATTCGTCAGCCGGTGGATATGTGCCCTGGAGAATGTTTTGGGAAATTGTCACTTGTGCACGCGCGCCACCGACGTCCCAGATGCCGCAAAAAATGTCACCCTTAGAGTCTACGGAAGCGCAGCCGATGAGGTGGAGGCTGTGCGCGCAGCGGTTGAAAATATTCTATTGGGTGATAATTCCGCAAAAATAGTCCTGTGCTGCGATCGGGACGCCGCGTATGTTCCCATGCTGCTCGATGCGCTCGAGAGCGCCGGCATCCCCCACTGCGACACGATCGGGCGCGCCGCAAACGTCACCGCCTGCGAGACTATTATTGCAATGTGGGTCGATTGGCAACTGCAGAGAAATGCCGATGGTCTCGGGAAATTTTGCGCGGAATTATTCGCAAATGGCCTGCTGAGCGGCATGGAATTTCACGCGATAGTCGGAGATTTGTCGTCGCTGCAGCGCACGTGTTTGTCGAAAAATTATGACCTGCTGCTGGAATTCGCCAATCTGAGGAACATTCACTCCTTCGACGCCATTGAAAAATATGATATCCACGGCGCACGCATTGCATTCGGAGATTTTTGCAAAAGATTTCTCGGAGCATTTCGCAACATTTTAGCGGCTGAAAAATCGGCTGCCATCGATGCGATTGTGCACGCGCACGATCCAAAGGAGATATTTTTCAAAAAAAATCTCATTAAATATTTTGCGGAACGGATAATGGTACGCCGCAGAACACATGCGCAAAGTGCACCGGCAAATGTGGTGATTGTGGACATTTCCCACGCACATGCGCTGGACTTCACGCACGCGTTCGCGATTGGGCTGTCGGAGAAATTTTTCGATCACGCCGCAGAAAATCACTGGTTACCGCGCGATGCAATCACCTCCATAAATGCCCGTGCCGCTAAAGCCTCATCCGGTGGCAGTGGCGGCCGACGATTTCCCAATCGTCTGCTGATGCCGCATGAAAAAAAATATCTGCAGACGGAAATGTTCAATGCTCTGCGTGGGCGCGGAGATCTGTGGCTATCATTTCCGCTGAGGAGCTGCGGAAGTGATAGGGAAGAGCAGATTCCGTCGCGAATTTTCACGGATATGCTGTACGCATCCAGCGGAAAATTTTACGCGGATGACACGGAAGCGGAACTGCTGCAGGCGAGCGAAAGTGGACGCAGCGCCCGTGCGATTTTCCGTTCCCCAGGGGACGGGAACGCGAAAAGCATCGCGCAGTGCGCCGCATCCTACGCAATGAGGCATGACACATCGACGAACCTGCACGACTACTGCTTTGCGGTCGACAGAAAAGTCGGCGTAAAATTGTCATGCAGCGCGCTGGAACGGATGCTGAAAAATCCGCACATCGGATTCTACGACGCCGTCCTGCGACTGCCAACGATGCCGTGGCAATCCAAATGCAACGGCGCAAAACTGGCAAGCGGAGTATTCACACATGAATTTTTGCAAATTTTTGGATCCGGGAAAAAGTTCACCGAACGGCCTTCGCGGGAAGTTTTCATCGCAAACATAGACTCGCGCGCACACAAACTAAAGGTCACGATGGCGGGTGCATGCGCCGCCGCCGATGCTGCCGTGCCGCAAATCTTCACGGATGCCGTCGACTCATCCGCCGTGCGCGCAAAATGTCTTGTGGACAGGCTGCTCGCCATTTCAAACTGGAAATCGTTCTGCAGTGAATTCACAGTTGCAAATGATATTCCGCTCAGCATTTTCGGGGAAAATATCGCATTGACCGGCAGAATAGATTTTTTGATCAGCAGCGGAGAACACACAAACGCAACGCAGCTGCCGTGCGACGTGACGGTTGTGGACTTCAAAACCGGCAGCGATTTCGAGTTGACCGATAAAAACGTCGGCTGGCACATGGAAAGATATGACGGCCTGCAGCTGTTCCTCTACGGGCTTGCTCTGAAGGCGGCCGGTTTCCGCCGCGTCGGAATTCTCATCCTGAAGCCAGACAGTGGCGCGGAAAATCGTCCCGTGGACGTCGATCACGTGGAGCGCGTGTCCCAGGTTCCGCTGCGCAAATTGGCACAAGTTGCCCGCTGCGGACTGGTTGAGCGAAAAATATTGGGAAAATCATTCCGCCGCTATTTCGCCGATGATCTGCCACTTGCAACAACGGACCTGTATTAGGCTCAGGACTCATAGGGTCGAACATTTAAAAAAGATAAAAAAACAAAAAATTCAGATTATGCGCCTGGCACTTTTATTTATGCCTCCGGCGGGCAGGGGCACAGCCCCTGCACCTCCCCGCATCCGCTGCGCGGATGCGGACCGCTTCGCCTGAGAGGCGAAAACTTCGTAGGCGCCATGCGAGCTGCATTTTACCGCAGAGCTACTTTGTTTAAATTCCCGCTGCGACGCTTTATTTATGCCTCCGGCGGGCAGGGGCACAGCCCCTGCACCTCCCCGCATCCGCGCAGCGGATGCGGACCGCTTCGCCTGAGAGGCGAAAACTTCATAGGCGCCATGCGAG
>JAITRI010000075.1 GCA_031288455.1 Puniceicoccales bacterium | reverse complement strand
AGAATATTTCTGGAAACGACGCTCTCTATGTGATGTGCATACACTGTATCTCGAACAGAGATAATTCATCATATCTCGATAATTCATCATATCTCGATGATCCATCATATCTCGATGATCCATCATATCTCAAAAAATTTATTAGCCCCAAAGAATTTATTAGCACATATGTAACGTACGTATGCTGTAAACTTCTTGGAAAGACAGACACCACAAATAGCATTACGGAAGCCGCACGGAAGTTTGGCTGCGAGGCAATTGCAAACATGATGATGAAATCGCATAAGGAATTATGGAGTATTTTTCAGGAAAAAGAAGTACCTGAGGCCATTGCCAAAAAATACCTAGACAAAGAGGTGGAAAACTTAAAAAAATTCCATGAATGGAGCGAAAACTTCCGTGGGTTCATGGCGAAAATTCCATTCATAGCACTGTTTGCGAAGCTTTTTTCAAAGATATTTGGCACAGCCAGCCGACAAAATATCCCTCCGGCAGAGGAACCCGCAGCGCAAAATACAGAAATCAAAGCTCAGGAAGAGACGGCCGCCGAAGCGAGTAAAAATCCCACACCTCCAATAACATTTGTTTTCAAAAAAGCGCAGCAGGTAAAGGAGTCTCTTGCGAAACACGAAATCGAAGCGAATAGCATCATATTGAAGGAAAAGCAAAAAATCCGCGAAGATCCGGAAAAAGGCTCCTATCATTTTACTGCATCGCTCAACGTTGCGACAATAATAGGCGCACATGAAGGCGCGTCACAAACATCTAAGAACACGCCACGAATATACCTCGCGTCGGGTGGTAATATGTCGTTGAAAGAGTTTAACATTCAGGAGGACGCTGCAATAAAAAGTCGCATTGTCGCGGCAAAAGAAATAGAAGCAATTGAAAAGCTGCGCAATGAGCAAATGGAGCAAACGCTTAATATTGGCGCCCAATGTGCCAATGGTGTATCTTTTGTCAACCATGCCGGCATTACGCACAATGATATGAAGCCAGAAAATTTTGTCGCTGACGCGGAAACTAAAAAGATTAGTCTTATAGACTTTGATCTTTCTATCATATCTAATCCGCCAGATGGTGCTTTGCAAGCGGATGCCGCAGAGACAAATCAGCGAGCGGGATTGAATGCACCACAATACTGCGCATCACCTGAACAAATCTTGCTTCTGCAAAAAATTCAAGAGGCGTGGAAAAAAGTTGCAGATGAGGAGAAGAAAATAAGCCCGGGAAAAAACCTGCTTTTGGAAAAAATTCAAGATGTGGAGCGAAAAAAAGGTCCGTTTTTGCGGATAAAAGACTTATATTTGGAAAAAATTGAAAAGGCGAAAAAAAAGTCCGGAAATGCAGCTTCCGCATACCTTGATTGGCTTAATAATGAAGTTGCTAAACTTGAGAAAAATCTAGCTGTATTTAATGATGAAATTGCTGCGCTTAATAATGAAGTTGCTGATCTTGAGAAAGATCTAACTGCGCTTAATAATGAACTTGCTGCGCTTAAGAAAGATCTAGTGAGCATACTGACTCCCGCCGTCGATTCCTATGGATTTGGTCTTGCGATGCTGCCATCAATTTTGTTCGGAAATGACGGGTTGGAAGAGGTGCTTAAGCAGACATCGTTTGTGCATCCGGAAGACATTCCGGAAAACATATCAGCCCAGGAATACGCAAACCGTCTGAAAATCCAAGGTAACAGCGAAGAAGTGATAGATCGTGGCGAGTATAATGAATTCACCAAAAGGCGTGATTATATTTACACCCACATACCGGAGATACTCCAAAAACTAAATGGCAAAAGGCCAGAGAATTTGCGCTATTCCAATGAGATGATGGCCTGTTTCGAGCATCTCATGAAAAGCTGCATGGATCCGAACCCAGAGAATAGGCCGACCCTGGCACAGGTGGGAGCTTTCTTCGAGCTATTGGCAGCCGGCTATGAAGTCGATAATCCGCAGGCCGTCATGGCGGCCGCCATTGATACGCGCGAAGAAGATTTAAATACAGATGCGGCACACGAGGCCTACATCCGATATGGGATCATCACTGAATCCAATGTTCCAGTAGAAATTAATCCCAATGCAGCTGAAATGAATGAACAGTTGCCCGCGGTGGAGAGTGCCGCGGGCAGTGCGCTCACCGAAACTAGCGCATCTTCCACTTTGCCGGGTACCCTAGGTGTATATAATTTGATAGGCTCCTATGACCCTGAATCCTATGCTTTTGGAGAATTTAATTACGACGATGGCAAAGAGGACGACGCACATGCGAAATTGACAGCCTCCTACCAAAATATGCCACTGTACGGCAGCATTTCTTCCATCGCCAGCGAGCCCGACGACGAAGTCGTCGAAAAGCCGAGCACCCCTGTCACGGAAAATATGATTGAAAATAGCAATTCCAATGCCGTGCACGACCCCATTAAAGTCCATTTCCAAGAGGAAGAGCTGAATAAGGTGCAAAATGAAGAAGTTGACGATTGAATAGCTCTTGTAAAAAATTTTCACAGCCGTAGAATCGCCTGGTGGACAATCGTGTGCATGCGCGGAGTCTGCACTACGTGCAGCAGGAGACTTCTCCGGACACCGGGAAGAGGGACATCAGCTGTGATTTTCGCTTCCACAATTCCGGGAAATTTTCGCTCGTGCACCCAACGGAAATGGGGACTTTGGAAACCATAAGCGGTGTTCTCCCCGTCGAAAAATTCAACGAATTCGATGATCTGATAGAGAGCAAATTCTTTTCCCGACAGACGCAAAAATTAGTCGCAAGGAAATTGGCCATCGACAGCAGGCAGGCGTCACACGCGAAGGCGTCACGCGTGTATGTGGAACGGATCATCGATGATTCGTCAAAGCCAGATGCCATGGAATTCACCATATGCGGCGATGCAACCAAAGCCAAAAGTTTCAAAGCCGCCTATGATGCCGCGCTAGCGCGGGCACTGCGCGACGTTGTCGCATTCATCGATGCGGAGTCAAAATCCCCATTCGCCACTGACAAAATGTCAGTTGGGGAGGCGTCTCCGCCGTCGACGCTCATTCAAAAACGCCGCGCAGGGAGCTTCGACGACACGCCATTCAATGAATTTTTTTGCATGCAACTGGCGCGCCGCTGCGGCATAGGCGCGGCAAAAGCATCACTCCAGTGGATAGATGGCATTCCCCATAGCGTCGTGGAACACTACGATCGTGAACTGTCACCGGATGGCACATGGAGACATATTCCACAGGAAACGTTCTGCAAACTGCTCGGCGCCGGGGATGACAACGTGTGCGAAAGGAATGGTGGTCCCGGCCTCGCAAAATGTTTTGCGCTGATGAATAACATTGGGCTGTCCTCCGATGAAAAGATCGCATTTCTGGACATGCTCATATTCAACTTTATCATCGGAAACGGCGATGCCGACGGTACAAAATTTTCCATACTATTCAGGAATGATGGGCCATCGCTGGCTCCATTTTGCAACATCATGTCAACGGTGGTCTATGGGCAAGCACTTCCCATGGCCATGAAATTTCCCAATTCCGGATATCTTTTCGCCGATGTTTCCCGCGCGGATTTTGCAGATTTGTCGCCCATGGCCAACTTTGGGAAAAATTTTATTCTCTCGCGCGTGGACAGACTCGTCGCAGCGGCGCCATCATCCGCACACGCACTGGCGGCTGAGCTCAACCGCAGCAGTGGCACAAAATCCACGCTGTACGCAAAAATCACCGGGATAGTGGCGAACCATTCGGAACGCATATCCAAACACCACAAAACCTGCGGCGGCATGCACACCTTTTTCAAGAACCTGCGGCGCATGCTGCACCTGTAATCGCAGAGCGCAATCGTAAAAATAATTGACATCAAGTAAATTTTCTGCTACACTGACGGAATATGAGTGATCAAAGCGTATCACCAGCAGAGCACCAGCAGAGCACCAGCAGAGCATATTAGCGGTGTCCCGCGGCCAGACAATAGCTCAATGGAAAATCCACAAATAACCGCAATGCCAAATGCGGAAATGGGACTCAAAGGGCGCAATGCCAATGTCACAGAGGACGATCTGCAGAACACGGACAAACATGCAGCGCAGAGGAACGCCGAGCTTTCGAAATACTATGGCAATAAAAAATTGGCAAAGAAAACGAGCGATCCGCTTCTGAAGTTCTTCGCCGAAAAAGGCTCATATCTTTCGGACGCCGAATGGAAGAGACTTGGCGACAAATTGACAACACTTACGCAGGGCGACAGCGATGCGATAGTTCCTCCCGAGAACGAGAATGATAAATTGACGCCGTACGAACTTCGCACTCTGCATGGTTTATGCGATCATTTGCACAAAAATGATGGTGAAATTTTGAAAAAACTTAACATTCTGGATGGGTTAAATTTTCAGCAAAATCCAAACTGCGCAAATTTTTTGCGCACAGTGCTTTTGGGTGAAAAATTTTACACTTCACTATCTAAAATGGTGGCAGTTGATGCGGCAAAGTGTGATATTTTTAGTTGGGATACGGCCAAGCGAAAAGACTCGGGAATTCAACTGGAGACCATGGAACGTTTTAT
Source organism: Puniceicoccales bacterium (assembly GCA_031288455.1). GTDB lineage: Bacteria > Verrucomicrobiota > Verrucomicrobiia > Opitutales > JAIRKQ01 > JAIRKQ01. The sequence goes on along the minus strand of JAITRI010000075.1, from coordinate 6,617 downwards.
TAGTGACGGGCACATCGTAACCATTTCCTCTAAAGACGGCAGCTTCAATGAACTAGAATTTGGAAGCGCCACGCGTCGCACCAAAATAACGCCAAAGGTTGCCTCATATTCTAATTTTTTCTGCCTTAATCCGGAAAAATTCATATGCCATGAATGCGAAGCGGCCGTATTGTGCGCATTTGATGGAGACAAGAAAGCATTTGCGGAACAATTTCGCGACTACAAGGAGATCATTCAAAATTTTGGCGACAACAAAGGCGGCTATGCGTTTAAACTAAGTAAGTGGATAGAATTTAAAGTTGCATTTTTCATACTTCTGGCGCGCACCAGGAATGTTTTTAGCAAATTCGTACACACGAAAACCGAACTGAGTCCATACATAACCCAAAAAGATGGAAAAATTACCATAAATGCTGATTATAAACCGAGAAAAATCCCGGAGTACCCATGTTCCGGATTTGTGTCATCCGTCCTCGTGGAAACGCTGCTGCAAATGGACAAGCTCATTGTGACAAAATTGCGGGAAAAGTTGAAAACGGAAACGGATCCAGAAAAGATAAAACAAACTAATGAATTCATCAAAAAAGGTGTCTCGGCATTTAATATTCCATTTAATGACCGCGACACATTGGCCGCCGTTTCCCCGCAGCATCTAATCAGTCATCTACGGAAAATGGGGGCCATCGGCGCACCGCAGACGCTTCCGGCGCTGGATGCATTTGTCACCCATTCCTCCGCACGCAAGGGTAAGAATAGTCGCCACAAGTAGACGGCGCGCAGCTGGTGACATTTTTCTTGAAAAACATTGGCGCAAGTGGATATTCGCCACGGTGAAGATTCCGCTATTTGATCCAAGCATCCAGAATTCTAAAATCAGGAGCGACGCCATTGGGAAATTTTCCGAAATTTTTGATTCCGGCGAATTCATACTCGGGAAAGATGTGGAACTATTCGAAGGCAATGTCGCACGGTATCTTGGAGTGAAACATGCCATTGGGATGTCATCCGGGACGGATACGCTCCTGGTGGCGCTCATGGCGCTTGGAATCGGACATGGCGACGAGGTCATCTGTCCATCGTTTACGTTTTTTGCCGCCGCCGGATGCATCGCCAGAGTTGGCGCAAAGCCGGTATTCGCCGACATAAATCTCGACGATTTCACCGTCTCCACCGATGACATTCTAGAAAAAATCACAGACAAAACAAAGGCGATAATCCCAGTGCATTTGTTTGGACAACTCGCTGATATGGATGCCATCGCTGAAATCGGACATCGCTTTAATCTTCCCATAGTTGAGGACTGCGCGCAGTCATTCGGGGCGCTGCGCAACGGCAGACAAAGCGGCACATTGGGAACAATTGGCAGCTTCAGCTTTTACCCCACAAAGAACCTTGGAGGATTCGGCGATGCCGGCCTCGTCTGCACGAACGACGACGATTTGGCGGAAAAAATGCGCATCATGCGCGTACACGGGATGGCTCCAAAATATTTCCACAGGTACATCGGAGGAAACTTCCGCATCGACACGCTGCAGGCGGCACTGCTGAATTTGAAACTGCCGCACGTCGACGGAGACATCGCAAACAGGCGGCGCAACGCTGAAATTTATTCCGATGAACTGGCGGATGTTGAGTCCATAGTTCTTCCGGTGGAGGCGCCCGGAAATTTCCACACGTGGCACCAATTCACCGTGAGAATTTTGGGCGGCCTCCGCGGCGAAGCGCTGAAATTTTTACTGGAAAATGACATCGGTTGCGGCGTATACTATCCGCTGCCGCTGGACGCACAGGAGTGTTTTCGCCCATTCGTCGATGGGCGGCGCATGGCAAAAAATGCAGCCATTGCGGCAAATGAAGTCATCAGCCTGCCGATTTATCCGTCGCTGAGCGACGCACAGATACGCCACGTCGCAAGCACTCTGAGGAAATTTTTCGCAAAAAATGCATAGGAAAGATGTCATATTTTTTGGGTCCGACGGGATAGCTTTGCGACTGCTGGAATTTCTAGTGCACAGCGATACGCTGCGACTATCCGGCATCGTCAGCAAACCGGACATGCCATCGGGACGTGGACATAGGGTCGAGGAAACTGAGGTGTCGCGATTTGCACGGACGAACGGTATTCCTCTGCTGACTCCTCGGCGTCCCGATGAAGCAACGGCGGCGTGGATGCGATCCGTTGGGTGCGATCTAGTCCTTGTGATGGCCTACGGGCATATTCTCGGCAAAAACATCCTGGAAGTCCCGCCGCTCGGGATCTATAATTTTCACGCATCCATGCTGCCGAAATACCGGGGAGCATCGCCCATCGAAACTGCCATCGCCTGCGGCGAAACGGAAACTGGTGTATCGCTGATGCGGATCGTGGAAGAAATGGATGCCGGCGCAGTCGCCGATGTGGAGAGGGTTCCAATCGGGTGCGATGACACGTACCGGCAGATATCAGAGAAAATTTCCGGCGCGTGCCCGGTCATGTTGGGAAGAAATTTGGATGCGCTCTGTTCCGGGACGCTGCACCTTTCCGAGCAATCGCACGCAAATGCCACTTTCACAAGAAAACTGTCGAAATCCGACGGCCTTCTTGATTTTTCGCTGCCCGCCGAAGCGTTAAAAAATCGCATACGCGCGCTCACGCCGCATATCGGATGCGTCCTGGAATACGACGGAATCAGTCTAAAAATAGGGGCCGCGTCCGCCCACTCAAATCGTTGCGAAGATTTCCGCAGCGGACAGATTGTTGCAGTGGAATCGGATGCGATCAGCGTCGCAACTGCCGATGGACTGCTGCTCATAGGAGAACTGCAGAGGCCGGGCGGGCGGATGCTGAAGATCAAAGATTTTATAAATGGATTTCCCATCGAGCCGGGGAAAATTCTGCCGTCCCACCCGTCGCGCGAACTTGTGTCAGTGAGTCCGTTCAATAAATTCCACAAATAACTGAAGAAAATTACAAAAACTATTTGACAAGACGATCGACACATTTAGCTTGCCTGAAGGTTTGATGAAAACGACATTGGCGACAGTTAATGATGTTGCGAAGAAGAAGTGGCGCATTGTCGATGCCGCTGGCGTACCACTTGGGCGACTTGCGGTCGTTGTGGCGAATATTCTCCGCGGAAGAGATAAGCCGCTGTACACACCGCACATGGATGCTGGGGATTTCGTCATTGTCACCAATGCCGCGAAGGTTAAGCTGACGGGCGCGAAGGATGCTCACATGGAATACATGTTCTATTCCGGATTCCAGGGCGGTGAGAAATATATCCCGGTCGCGCGCATGAGAGCCAAACGTCCAGAATTCATCGTTGAACATGCGGTCCGCGGGATGCTCCCAAAGAATAGATTAGCGGAGAAGCTAATGGTAAATTTGAAGGTGTACGGAGGCAGCGAACATCCACATGCGGCGCAGCAGCCAATGGCAGCGGTAGTGATGAAACAAATGCTAGCAAAATGACCAAAAGTAATAAAATTCAGTTTCGTGGCACCGGGCGCAGAAAGTGTGCCGTTGCGTGTGTCACGCTGGAAGAGGGCACAGGGAAGATAGACATAAACGGCCGCGGTCTGTCCGAGTTCTGTTCACTTGAGGGCGCCGAGAAAAATATTCTTGCTCCACTAATGGCAGCGGATATGGCCGGGAAAGTCGATATTTCCGTCAGGGCATACGGAGGTGGCATAAGTGGACAATTGGATGCGATTTCGCTCGCCATCGCCCGCTCACTGGAGAAGATGAATCCGGAACTGCGCCCGGCGTTGAAAAAAGACGGACTGCTTTCCCGCGACAGCAGAATAAAGGAGCGCAAAAAGCCGGGACAACCGGGCGCAAGAAAACGCTACCAGTTCTCGAAGCGATAATTGGCAAGATTATCCGATACCTCAGCGGCGGGATAGTTCTGCAGCGCGAGAAATCACGAAATATTCCACTGGCGCCGCGGGCTTTTCTCTAAAAATACGGCGCCGGGCACTTTTTTTGTTCAAATTTCCACTGCGACGTTTTAATGCCTCCGGCGGGCAGGGGCACAGCCCCTGCACCCGCCGCATCCGCTTCGCGGATGCGGACCGCTTCGCGCGTGAGGCGGCGGCAACGTTTCACGTACCGGCGCACCTTCAGGCTCGATACTCTCATGTTTGTTTTCCATTGGCAGAAAAGTTCCCAATTTTTTTATAAAAATCGTCGAATTTTTATCGCTAAAATTTATTATTTACAAATGCCACTGGCTTCGTAACATTCGAAGCATACTTCCGTTGGTCATGAGTGGCTCTAGTAAAATTTTAAACAAATATCTGCAGGTGGCCGGCAACAGAATCGGGAGAAAACTGTTACTCGGGGAAAATGGGCTTTGCGTTTTCAAAAGTCCAGATCTGCAGCAGGAATATGTTGTGGAATTTCCGAAGCACAGCGATGTCATATATTTCTATGCCCCAATTTGCAGAGTTCCATACGACTGCAGCGAAGAATTTTTCGAAAAAATTCTGGAGCTGAACATCTGCGGCATAGAGTATAATCAGGCGACCTTTGGGCTGGATGCGAAGACGCAGAATGTTGTTCTGTCCTATACGAGAGCGCTAGGATCCGTCGACGATGTTTCATTCGCCAACATACTGTGCAATTTTGTGCGGACTGCGGATCGGGCGAAGAGGGAGGTAATGAAACTGGTCGACGCACTCGCGGAGAAATACTCATTGGCGGGAGATGATGTGGCCGCTGAAATGGACAAATATAGCGCAAAGATTAAGCTCGATAAAATGAAAGCGTAGCACCATGGAAGATAAGGACAGTGTAACCAAAGCGACGGTGATACAGGTTGCGCCCATTGGCATTGCCAATGTTGAGAGCAGAGGCGACACCATTACTCTGTCAGTAACGACCATATCCACCATGCTGGAGGGGAAACCTCCGCCCTCTTCGATGGATACCATAGAAGAGAATTTTCGCTGCGTACACTCGCTCGCCGAGGGCAATGTCGCACCGTGGTACGCATCACAGCAAAATATACTGGTCGCTGACGGCGAATTTCACAGCGATGAATTCGCTGGCATCGCAGAGGTGGATGCCTGGAATGGGAAAGCAGAGCGCGTCATTGAGGATAGGGACGGTGATGGAATTCCTGATCTCTATGACAAGTATCCCGGGCAGACAATAGCGGACGTCGCAGCAAAGGTGAACAAACTGGGCAAATACGCCAAAACAAACGACGCTGCGAAAAAAATCTTTTCGAAGATGAAGCAGACGCTGGACAAAACCCTCGCAATGCTTGGGGCGATTGCCACATGGGCAGCGGAGAATGGAAACGCGCAGCAGGAAAAAAAGGCGAAGGATAGGATAGAAGACTGCCAAAAGGAGCTGGATAAGGTAAAAGAGGCAACCTCCGCGGAGTCATGATGTGGCACTGTCCGCATTTGCTTGACTCGCCAGGGAAATAACTCTGAATCTGTCGACATCCCCCATGAAGAAGAAAATCTGTGTAATTTTCACCGATGGTGTCGAAGAGATTGAGCTGGTTGTGCCCGTTGACATTTGCCGCAGATGCGGCATCGCAGTGGCGCTGGTTTCCGCCGGTGCGTCGACGCACATTAGTGGTGCACACGGCATTAGATTGGAAGCGGACACCACAATCTCCGCCATGGGTAGCGACGAATTCGATGCGCTATTTCTACCGGGAGGCCCGGGATCGTTTGCGCTGAAGGACGATGCCGCCGTACTCGCCATAGTCAGGGGATTTCATGCCGCTGGGAAATTGATTTGCGCACTGTGCGCCGCACCTCTGATTCTAAGCAATGCCGGGATTCTCGGCGGGAGAAAATTTTGTTCCCATCCGTGCACACATGCGGAACTTCCTGGCGTCGACGCTGCGGAAAATGTTGTGGTGGATGGGAATTTAATCACGGGGAAAGGCCCAGGCGCGGCTGCGCAATTCGCATTTGCCATTGTGGAGAGGCTGCTTGGGCGCTCGGCGGCGGATGCCATCAAGAGGGATCTTTTTTTTTAGAAGTCAACGCGTGGGTGATGTCGCCGTAAAATTTACGCATTTACTATTTTTTTATTTCCTGCGGCGCCGATTGCAGTAGTTTACCTGACATGTTCAATGGCGGTAAAGAGTATGAGAAGTTGGCAAAAAATCTCGTCGAGTTCTCGGTGGATCTCAAAAAAGGCGAGCGCGTGCTCCTAAACGCCGTTGATGTCCCGGATGATATGATCGTCGCGCTTCTGCATGCAATCGACAGCAGGGGAGGAATTCCGGTGGTGCGGCTGCAGTCCAACAAAATTTCCCGCGCGCTCAATAAAATTCTCGGAAAAGATCAGATGGAAAGTTTCAGAGACGTGGCGCTCGATGTGATCAAGAAAATGGACGCTTTCATAGCCATTCGCGGCGGAAATAATATATTTTACCAGTCGGACATCCCCCATGAGCAGCGCATCATGATAGACGGAGTCATGCGTCCGGTCCATGACTGGCGCGTAAAGAATACAAAATGGGTCATTCTCCGCTGGCCAACGGATGGATTCGCACAGCAGGCGAAAATGAGCACGGATGCATTCGAAGAATTTTTCTTCCGCGTGTGCACGCTGGACTATGCGAAAATGATACCGGGAATGGAGGCCTTAACGCGGCGCATGG
>JAITRI010000071.1 GCA_031288455.1 Puniceicoccales bacterium | reverse complement strand
GCGGAGGAGGCGGCGGCGGCACCACAGATGCATTTGGAGATTGAGCGAGAGATGGCGGCGGTGACGGAGCCTTCCGCTGATATTCTCTTGGTGGCGGTTGTGGCGGTGCCGTAGGAATTCTCATATCATCTTCACTCATTCCGCTACTACATTTCATATTCAAATGTCTAATAATTCCCCGTGTGTTCAGTCTTAGATCTATCTTATCCTGTTCGGGGAGCGTGCCATTGTTGGATAACATGTTAGCATATCGGCTTTCTCCATTCGCAACTGGCTGTTTGAGAAATGCCAGAATAATGATGGGTATTTCTTTTAAAAGTTCTTTATTTTGTGAGTCTTTTGCGGTAATGTCTGCTATGTTATCGACTATTTTCGATATGCTATTCTTGCCCACACTCGGGTCATACATGTCAGGATAGCGCATCATGATTTTTAAATCCTCAAGAGCGAATCTCACAATGTCGACAGGGGAGTTGGCAAACATTTTTAAGCTATCGTTAATCTTTTGTGTGCTACACGCGTCTTTTTTGTTTCCAATTTTTGCCACAAGCGCTCCGCCAACTGCAGCGGATCGCATAACAAGCGGTGTTTTTCCTGGATTGGTCTTGCGCATCTGCTCCATGTGCTCCAGAGTCATGGGGCCAATTGAAAATTCGGTCTCTTGGCCTTTTGCCGGTTTATGCGCTTTTAGCACAAAAAGTCCACTGTCGCATTTTACAATGGCTTCGTATGTTCCAGGAGCATTCTTGGCTGTGGAGTAAAGGTCAGCTGTGGCTGCGCTTAAATCGTTAAAATGTGGCATAATTGGGAAATATTGTAGCAATTGTAACGTTTTTGACAAGCTATTTTTAATGTGCAGCGAATCATTGGCCTTCAATTTTGTCCGGTACAATTTTATTTGCGCAGATATTCGACTTGCAACGGATGAAAATTTTCCTCTGATTCGCAGTGATTTCGGGGCGTAGCTTAGCCTGGTAGAGCGCTACGTTAGGGACGTAGAGGTCGTCGGTTCAAATCCGGTCGCCCCGACCATTTGTCGTGTGGTGATGCGGCACACGTGTGAACACATCCGGACATTCGCTTTCGCGCGAATCCACAGAAGGTTCAGCAGTCATCACCGCGGAACGACCATTTGTGTCCATAGAATTCACATCCCCTGAAGCGTGAAACTCAGCGGATCCACGACACTCGGCGCATGTCGCCCTCCGCCAAAAATGCCCCGTGCATTCCAAACGCATTCCGCAGCGAAAACGGCTCATGTCCCTCCTTCGCAATGCGCAAATATTCAGTCAGCATATCCCTGTAGTCGCCATGGGCGCAGTTGTCGATGATCGCCCGTGCGCGCTGCCGCGGATCTTTCCCTCTCAAATCCGCGATTCCCTGCTCCGTTATCAGCACCTTTACGGAATGTTCCGTGTGGTCCACGTGGCTGCACAGCGGGACGATGGCGCTGATTTTTCCATCCTTTGCGGTCGACTTGCAGACGAAAATTGAAATCTGCGCATTTCTGGCAAAATCGGCGGCCCCTCCGATTCCATTCACAACTTTCGTGCCAAACGCGTGCGTGCTGTTGACATTTCCGCAGATGTCCGCCTCAAGCGCCGTGTTGACGGAAATTAGGCCAAGCCGCAGCGCGATCTCCGGATGATTTGAAATCGCTTCCGGGCGCAACACAATTCGCTCTCTGAAAAAATCGTAGTTGCCGTAAATTTCATCCAAACATTCGTTCGATACCGCCAGTGCGGTCGCGCTGCCGAATAGCACATCGCCGGATTTTATTGCGGCGATCACGGAGTCCTGCAAAACTTCTGAATACATCACATAGGGCGGGATTTCTCTGCACAGTGACATCGCCTTTAGTACTGAATTTGCGATGCTTCCCACCCCCGATTGAACGGGGAGAAATTTGCGCGGGATGCGTCCGCTGGCCATCTCGTCTATTAAAAACTTCGCCACATTCTCCCCAATTTTATCGGTATCGGCATCCGATTCCGTCAGCACCCTCGCCTGATCCGGAATATTGGTGCGCACGACACCGAGAATTTTGTTCGGATCGACAACTATGGAGTCGGTCCCTATTCTATCGCGCGCCGTCAGCAGCGGTATCGGTTTGGTGTTTGGGGCAAGCTCCATTTCGTATATGTCGTGCAACCCGCGAATCTTCTTCGGATGGTATTCGTTGAGCTCTATGGCGATATTTTTCGCGTACCTGCAGAATATTTCAGCCGTGCCGACGGCGGTCGTTAGAATGATTTCCCCTCCAGGAGAAACGTCGGCCGCTTCTATGATCGCCAGGTCTATTTCTCCCAAAATACGCTGCTTCACCTGCTGCGCAAAATGCGAAATGTGCATGTCCCAATATTTGACCTCTCCGGCATTCGCCGCATTCCGCATGTCGCCGCTCGCCTGATACGGGGTCTTTGAAATGACGGCCTTCGCTCGCGCCAAAACTCCATCAACGGCATCTCCCGTGGACGCCCCGGCAAACACGTGAATGGCGAATGCATTGCCGACAGCGTGCTCCGCCTCCGCTTTTTTCGCGATCGCCGGACCAATAACTTTCGGGCTTCCCGCCGGCGTAAATCCACCGAATGCCACCCTGTGCCCATTTTTTACGAAATCTGCGACGTCATCGGCACCTATCTCTCTCATGTGCCTCCTAATAGACTAACGTTCGACGTTTTCAACACGAAATATCAAATGATGCTAAATTTTATGAAACATCGGGAATGTGCACCATTTTCGCGAGTTCCGTAGCCACGCGAAAAATTTCGAACAAAAATCGCCTAATCCTCATTCATCGTGGAGCATCAGTAAAATTTCCACCATAAACGCCTCGACGCATGCCATGAAGTTCACATTTACCGCGAACAATGCGGCCTTGTCCTCCAGGCTGTGAATTACTTTCTGAAAAAATTTCACATGCGCCAAATTTTTTTCAAAAAATTCCGCCGCTGCAGTCTCAATTCTCAGCAGTAAAATCTGTGAAATTTTCCTCCTGCGCGAGGATTCCACATCTCCGTCTCCCTCCGAAACGATCTCGTCCGCCAATTCAGCGGACAATGTTTCCAGTTGCGACAGAAGCATGTACATTTGCATGACGGCGGAATTTTTTTCGCGGCAGGAAGTTTCAAATAATGCCGACAGCCACGCCCAATAGCCGGCGATCCAATTTTTTATTTTCTGGTGCTCCAACAGTCGATGTGCGAACGGCAGGCGCGTGATCGAACATCTGCCGCATATGGTCGGCAAAAGCGCGTATTCCCGCGACGTTGTCAGGAAAATTATCGTGTCGGCGGGCGGCTCTTCGAGGGTTTTCAGAAACGCGTTTGCGGCCGCACTGTGCATGCGTTCGGCGCAGCAAACCACGGCAACTTTCGCGGCACACACCTTCGGCGACAGATAAATTTTCGAGCGCAAATCGCGCACCTGGTCGACGGAAATCTGTGCCATCGGCCCGACCGGAGAAATGCGCAGAAAATCCACGCAGGATTCCGGATTCTGGACGGCAAGAATTTCTCGGGCAAGTGCAACGGCAACCGCGTCGCAAATTTCCACATTTTTGCACACCAGCAGGTTTGAATTCGGCAGCCTGCGGCGCTCAATCGCGTCCAGTAGCGCGCGAAATTCTCCAGAGGACTCAATGCTAAAAAAATCTACGGGCGAATTCATCTCTTATTTTTCCATGAATCTCGGCGATGCTACTCATTCCATCGACCGTAAAAAATCTGACATCTTCCGCCAACATTCGGTACCCGTCGCGCACTTTTTGAAAAAAATTCTCATCCTCACTCTCGATTCTGTCGCGAATGGCACCCCTGGCATCCATTCTCCTAAAACTCTCGCGAACGCCTATGTCCAGCAAAATCGTCATGTCTGGGACGCGTCCGTGGGAAGCGAATCCATTGAGAAAGCTGACGGCATCAGCGTCCACCGCACGCGCCACTCCCTGATAAACGGTCGTGGAATCGTGAAATCTGTCGCAGAGAACTATTTTCCCGGCGGCGATGGCGGGCAAAATTTTTTCCTCCATGTGCTGCGCCCTACTGGCTTCGAAGAGTAATATTTCCGCACGCGATGAAAATGTGCCGCTGACATTCCCGCTGCGCAGAAGTTCGCGAATGCTCTCACCGATGTCAGTTCCTCCCGGTTCTCGCGTCTCAATTGCGTCGTGCCCGCGCTCGCGTAGCCAACGTGCCAGCAGGTGCAATTGTGTGCTTTTTCCGCAGCATTCCATCCCCTCGAATGTGACGAATATTCCCATGGCATTAAAATTTTACGTCGCCAATGCTCGGCGATTGCGCAGTTTTCACGTAGAATGATGCCGCCGCTGCCGCGAAATTCACGGCAAGGTCAATGCCGCATCCGCACAGATAAGTCGCCAAAAATCCAGCGTTGTAGTGGTCTCCCGCTCCCGTGGAAATTTTCGGGTCCGCCACAAAGTATCCCTCGGCGGCCGCACACGCTTCTCCGGTCGCCGCCGCGGAAACCTTCACTCCGTGGATGAACACGAGCTCTATTCTTAGGCATTTCCGCAGCAGAACGGCCGCCTCTTCCAGGCTTGCCCTTGTGTCGCTCAGATCGGAATTTTCGCCGATGGCGCGCAGAACCTGCTGCGCTTCTCGAATATTCAACCCAAGAACCGACCTGCCGAATTTTTCAAAATATTTTATGGTTTCCAGAAACTTCACCAATTCGGAACGTTGGCGCTTCTCGGGATCCGCCAAGTCGAAGAAAAATACGCGATTACCGCCTTCGCACAGCGGCAAAATGTCATGGGCAAAAAACTGCGCAATTTCGGTCAAATGTGCCGTCATCGTCCAATTTGTCAGGGCGAACGCATCGGACGTTTCCATGATCTTAACCAGATCCTCGCGGGAGATTTTCGACAAAATATCATCCGCAGCAACGCTACACAGTGGCAACATTTCCCCGAATAAAATTTTCCCGTCGGAAAATTCAACGGCTCGCGTTTCGCTGTAATCCCCTATGGAAATCGCACGTGTCTTGGCGGCGAAATCACGGAAAATGTTTCTTTCGCAGTCTCCCAAGGTGCCAATGTACCTGACGTTCACGGCGAAATTGCACAGCGCATTGGCCAGCAGCGGGCCATTCCCTCCGATGCGCCTGCTCTGCGGCACAAGTTCTACGTTAGAACTCTTGCCGGCGGCGGAAATAATGCGCTTGCCAAAGTCAGTGATCGTCCATATGCGGTCGTAGTGTTCCCCATGGCGCACCGCAACGGCGTGCACTATCGTGTCCACGAATCCATCGAACCCAACCAGTACGCGCCGCGTGCGCATTGCATCATAAATATCTCCCGTGTCTGTCATTTTCAGTGGCGCGATGCACGTCTAAATAGTAAAGCCCCAAGCGCTGTCAACGCAACGCTTGGAATCCAAATCAATATGTGCGGCCGAATGTCGGGCTTGTTCCCGAGCAGCGAAAGCATGGCAATCGCAAAATAATTGCCAAAGCACAGGATCAGCGCGATGCCAATGTTGAGTACCGTATCCGCCCTGTGCACCTTTATGGCAAGCGGGATCGCCAGCATTGTCATGATAAGGATTCCGACGGCATGGATGACGTTGACGCTTATTTGCACATTTATTAGCGTTTTCCCATCACGGATTTTGAAACGCGGCATCTCATTCGCTTTGGAATTCAGCAATTTCTTCGCCGCAAGCAGTTCGCTCAGCGTCATGCGGTGCAGTTTTTTCACGCCGTCGTTCCAGCGGCCAACAATGTCGGCAAATGGCAGATCAACGGATACGTTGCCGAAGAATATGATCTGTGATTCCCTGCGACCATCAGCCGTCGCGCTGAATTTTTCCGCATTTCCGTCATTCAGATGCAGCGACAGAGTATCCGTCTCCCCATCAAATGCCACCGTTCCACTTCTCGCGGTAATGTACGCATCCAAATCACCAGTCCGATTGATCTGCCAAATTTTCATTCCCTTGAATTGCTCACCGGAAATGTCATCCGCGTAAATCACGTAGTCGCTGAAGCGGTCATTGAACATTTTCGGCACAATGAATCGCATCGGCTTCTCGCGCACCATTTCCCTGAAAAATTGCCTGTATTTGCTTATGGAATTCGGCGCATGGTACAGATTAATGCACATCGATAGTGCCGCAAATGCAGCCGATAGTGCCCATATGGGCCGCGTAATTTCCCAGAGGCTTATGCCACTGCTTTTCATGGCAATGATTTCGTTCTGCGATGACATTCTTCCGATGACAATGAAAATGGCGGACATCATACCCAGCGGAAGGGAATATGAAATCGCCGATGGAATCAGGATCCACAGCATCCGCAGAACGTCACCCAATGACAGGCGCCCCATCGCGACCCATTCCACGATGTCGCGCATGGCATTACCAGCCAGCAGAAGCACGACAAACAACAGCACCGACAGCGCACATGCCACCGCAACTTCGCACAACACGCATCTGCCATACAGCTTCACGGAGCATCATTCTGTGACGAAATTAATCACTTTGCCGTTGGCGTAAATTTTTTTGATGATTGCTTTCTCGGCAATGTGCCGCGCCACATTGGCATTCTCCAGCGCCAGCTTGAAAATGTCATCCTCCGACATGTTCCCATCGTCCATGGAACACTCCGCACGCACCTTCCCATTGACTTGAATGGCGATCCTGCGCGAACGTGATACCACCTTTGAAGCGTCATAGGTCGGCCATCCGGCGTCCACAATGGACGATTTATTGCCCAGCCGCGACCACAATTCCTCGGCGATGTGTGGAGCAAATGGCGCCAAAATTTTCAGGAAACTTTCGGCGAAATTTTTACAAAATCCACCGGCCTTCTGCATGGTATTTACGCAGATCATCAGCTGAGAAATCGCCGTGTTGAACTTCAGCGCTTCGATGTCATCGCCGACTTTCTTTATGGTTTCATTTGCGATTTTCTGGCACTCCGCCGACGGACATGGCGCGAACGTCCTGCAATTTCCATCCCCATCGATGAACTCACTCCAAACTTTTTTAAGAAATCTGAAAACTCCCTCTATGCCGCGCATATTCCACGGCTTCATCATGTCAAGCGGCCCAAGAAACATCTCGTATAGCCGCAGAGCATCGGCACCGTAGCGCGCAATAATCTCATCGGGATTTATGACATTTCCTCGGCTTTTCGACATCTTCGTGCCGTCCTCGCCCAGTATAATCCCCTGGTGAAATAATTTGCGGAATGGCTCTTTGCCGGTTTTTATCGCACCTATGTCGAATAGAAATCTGTGCCAAAATCTGGCGTATAGGAGGTGCAACACCGCATGTTCGGCCCCGCCGATGTAAAAATCTGGAGATTTCCAATACTCCGCGGATGACGGATCCACCAGCTGTGTTTCGCAATTGGGAGACATGTACCGCAGGTGATACCAGCATGAACCTGCCCACTGCGGCATCGTATTTGTCTCCCGTCGCCCGGAAATCCAGTGGCCATCTGCACCATTAAAATTTTCCGATGGAACAATTTCCCCAGTTTCCACGTTAATGTGAACGTTTACCCAGGATGCTATGTGCGCCAGCGGACTCTCGCCGCCATCGGACGGCAAGTAATTGCTCGTGTTCGGCAGAACGAGCGGCAAATGTTCCGAACGGAGGGGCAGTGCGCACTGCGTTACTCCATTTTCCTCGTAGCACACGGGAACATCCGGCAAAAATTCACCCATGTGGAACTTTTCATTGGCAATGGCGGCTCCGTAGTCCGCGGCGGAAACCCAAACAATCGGGATCGGTTCCCCCCAGTACCTCTGTCTGGAAAATATCCAGTCCCTCAGTCTGTAATTCTGTGCCGCTTCTCCCATCCGCTTCTTCGCCAGCATCTCCGTGATCCTAGTTCTCGCATCCGCGGAGAATAATCCGTTAAACTCTCCAGAATTGATCAGTGTCCCCTCGCCGCTGTAGGGCAATATGCTGTTGCCAACCGAATCATCGATCACGCGAATTATCGGAATTCCATGGCGCTGCGCAAACTCGTAATCCCTCTCGTCATGCGCCGGAACTGCCATGATCGCGCCGCTGCCATAGCCGAAAAGCACATAGTCGGCAACCCAAACCTCTATGCGCCTACCATTGGCAGGATTTATCACGCATGTGCCGGTCGGAACACCGGTTTTCACCTTCGCCAAATCCGTGCGCTCCATGTCACTTTTCCTCTTGCTCTCCTCGATGTATTTGCTAACGTCGGCGGCAAACCCCTTGGCCACAATTTTCTCCAGCAGCGGATGTTCAGGCGCCACCGCCAAATATGTTGCCCCGAAGAGTGTGTCGGGACGTGTCGTGTACACAGCGATCTCATCGTCGTGCCCATCAACTTTGAAGCGAATATTTGCGCCATTCGATTTCCCTATCCACGCGATCTGTTGCCGCTTTGTGGAATCCGGCCAATCGATGCCATCGAGACCATCGAGCAACTTGTCGGCGTATTCGGTAATCCGCAGTATCCACTGGCGCAAATTTCTCCGCTGCACCGGAAAATTTCCACGCTCCGATCGTCCGCTGATGACCTCCTCGTTCGCCAAAACCGACTTCAATCCGTCGCACCACCAGACGGGACGCTCATCCACGTAGGCCAATCCATGCTTCAGCAGCTGCAAAAATATCCACTGCGTCCATTTGTAGTAGTGTGGATCCGTCGTGTTTATTTCCCTACTCCAGTCGATGGCGAATCCGATGCTTTTTATCTGTTTCCTAAATACCTCAATGTTTTGCGCGCTATTTATTGCGGGAGCAATTCCCGTTGCGATGGCATGCTGTTCGGCGGGAAGCCCGAATGCGTCCCATCCCATCGGATGCAGCACATTAAATCCATTGGCACGCCTATGCCTCGCCAATATGTCGGATGCCGTGTATCCCTCCGGGTGCCCTATGTGCAGCCCCGAACCGGACGGATATGGGAACATGTCCAGCGCATAGTATTTCTCCTTTGAATTGTCATCGCGCACGCAAAACGTCCCATGTTCCTCCCAAAATTTCTGCCAAAATGGCTCTATTTCCCTAAAATCGTACCGCTTGCACCCGACATTCATTCGCGCGAATAAAACACGGCGCATACCATAATGCAAGGCTTTTGTGAAACCAAAAATTTGCTTTGCGCCGCGCATAATTTGAAATTTTTTCAAAAAAATGCTCGACATTGCCACGCGACTGCACAGGGTCTAGGAAAATTCACGTGCATTTTCGTGTTCTCTTGGGCGCGTTCTCCATGGCGGATGTTGCCCGAATCTTTTGCGCACGAAATTGGACTTTTATCTAAAAACTCAAACCCTTATGGATACCGAATTTACAGCGGATAATGATTTCAAAAACACAAGATCGCGGCGCCGCAGTGGAACACCGCACAGTTCTCCGCGGCGGAAACGTCCCCCAGCCGATGGACAGACGAATGCGGAAGAGTTTCCATCGGACAGAGAAACCGACTTCATCCCAGATAAAATTTCCATAGATTTCGATGACAGCGATGATGCCGCGGAAAGGAATAATTTCGGAGAGCGTGCGGACGCCGGCGAAGTTTGGACGCCGCGCAGGTCGAATCCAGCCATAGGAGACGATTTGGATCAATCCGATGGCGCGCGTCACACATCTCAAAAAACCAACGGACAGAGATTTTCGACGCAGGTGGAGGATCGACAGCAGCCGGAATTCCAAAATCGGCACCAGCAGAGGCAGCAAAATCGTCAGTGGAATGACAGATTCCGCGGCGGTGATAGAAATCACAGCGGTGGAAATATGCACAATCAAAGCGGCAGCCAGCTGAACAGAAAACAGTACGGCAATGGCCAGAATCGACAAAAGTTCGCCAGGACGGTGAAAATCGGACAGCTGTCAAGTGGCCTGATCAAAGGGCTAGAATGCCTAAGTTCATTCGAAAAACTGGCAGAATTCGCGAATGAGAGCATAAATTTTGAGGCGCAGCCGCTCGACTTCAACCGCGCCTACGAATCGCGTGCCACATTGTCGCTCAAGGACATAGCGGATGATTACACACCGGCCACAGAAGCGGAAAAGAGTGGGCACAGAATGCTGGAAATTCTGTTGGAAAGGAAATTTTGTGAAAAAATTCCGATCGTCGCCACCGGCGTGCTGGAAACAATAGAGGGCGGTGACGGCCTACTGGTCTACGCGAACGACAACTACAGGATTCGTCCACAGAGCGCGTTCATTCCAAAGTTCCTCATACAAAAATATGGATTGCGCCGGGGACAGGACATCGCGGCATATTTGCACCCTCCAACGCAGAACTCAACCTGTCCGTTTGTGCTAAAAATATCATCGGTGATGGGGATGAATCCAGTGGAAATGCCGCATCTGCCAAAATTCAAGGATTTGATTCCATTTTATCCAACGGAAAGATTATTTTTGGAGTGCTCCGATGATGTCAAATGGGACAATGTCTCCATGCGCATCATCGACATTTTGACACCAATTGGTCTTGGACAGCGCGGACTAATCGTCGCGCCACCGAGGACTGGGAAAACCGTACTGCTGCAGGGAATAGCAAATGCGATCTCGCGGAATCGCCCGGATGTGAAACTGATAATTCTCCTCATCGATGAACGCCCCGAGGAAGTGACAGACTTCCGCAGACAGGTGGCAAATGCTGAAATCATCAGTTCCACGTTCGACGAGTCGACGGATAATCATGTGCACGCGGCGGACATGGTAATCGACAAAGCGCGCCGTCAGGTGGAAGCCGGAAAACATGTGGTGATACTGCTGGATTCGATCACACGTCTCGCACGCGCCCACAATACGGAACAGCCGACCAGTGGAAAGTTGCTGTCCGGCGGTGTCGATGCGAATGCGCTGCAGGCGCCAAAGAGGTTCTTCGGAGCGGCCAGAAACATAGAAGGCGGCGGCAGTTTGACGATCCTCGCAACGGCACTGGTGGAAACCGGAAGCCGCATGGACGACGTGATATTTGAGGAATTTAAAGGCACCGGCAATATGGAGTTGCACCTGGACAGAGCGCTGGTGGACAAGCGCATGTTCCCGGCACTCAACCTGGAAAAGAGCGGAACGCGCAAGGAGGAGCTTCTGTACCATCCGGACGAAATGGAAAAGGTGTACACACTGCGGCGTGCGATGAAGGGCGTTCCCCCAGTGGATGCCATGGAAATGCTGATCCAGCGTATCCGCAAAACGAAAACCAACACCGAATTTCTACTGGGCGTAAACCGCTGAACCCTCCGCCTGCGGTGTGCGTCGGATTTCCGCGCCTTTTTGCTACCGGTGGCTGCTTGC
>JAITRI010000043.1 GCA_031288455.1 Puniceicoccales bacterium | reverse complement strand
CTTCGAAGTCTCCGGCACGCTATCGGCACACTTCGGGAAGCGGTTCCACAACGTCTCCCTCAACACCTCGCTCGGATACTCCTTCTGATGCGAAATCATCAGCAACGCAAGGAAATTTTCAAAAAAATCACAGAAAAATGAAAAAATAGTGAAAAATTTCTAAAAAGCATCGATTTGGATCCAAAAAGGCACTCAGTGAGCCGCAAAAAAGACAGCGAGTGAGTTTTTTGGAAAATTTGTCATCGCCGCCGGTGTACCACATCCTAGAGACGCCGGCGGCGGTGGCATCCAGTCACCAATTGCCACCGCAGCAACTCCGCCACTGTGATTTGCATATCAGATCGGATGATGTCACTTCTACTCCATTGGTGCACGCCAAAGACGTGACATCTCGCCTGAAATTTACGGGCTGCCGCGAAGTTAACGGCGCACGTGTGCGCGGAGAAATCTGTTGACATGTGCCAAAAGCTCCTTGTCATTGCGGCGTACGTGGGAAATATGCGTGTGGTTTGTGCAGCTGAGTGGAGACGTGATCTAATGGCGGCATTGATCTCGGCTGCGTTCGCGCTGCTGTGCGTGCTTTGCGTAACTCCGGGGGCAAAGCCATTGCGCATGGCAGAACATTCCACGCCCTACGTGTCGTTCGCCGATGACGGCGATGGCATCGAACGTGGCACATCCGCTGGATTTTTTGTTCCGACCGCCGAAAATGTCACTCTGCGCGTTTCAATGCCAACTTTGAAATATGACATAGGTCCCGTTGATGCGCACACGGTGAGTGTCTTCAGGGATACCGATAGGCAGCAGATAGTGGGAGAATTGCATCCGATGGACGATGTGATGTCCGACAATATTCTCGGGCCGATACACATCTCCGCGGTGCGCAACTTATCCGATGTTTACGTCTATGAAGATAGGCCACAGTTGGAAAACATTCTCTCCGGCGATAGATTTTCCGTTGGCGGACCGCTGGAAGTGAAGGGAGGTTTTCATCTGCTGTTTTGCAAAATCGGGAACTTTTGGTTTTCATCGCCCGCGGAAGTTTGTTCGTTCCCGGTCACCAATGAAAATTTTATCGGAATACAACGTGCGGCATTGAAACCGATAGCCTCCGGCGAATCGAGCACCATCGGAAACATCGGCAATGGAGCGCAATAGAGAGACGTGGCTATTGGTCGACGGGCATAATATGGCCTTTCGCTGTTTCTACGGTGTTCCGCAGATGACGACGTCCGACGGGTTGCCGGTAAATGCTGTACACGGATGGGTAAGGTCGCTGTGGAAATTGGAAGACATGGTTACGCCAAATGCGGTCTGTGTTTTTTTCGATGCCGGTGGGTCCGCCGCGAGAAAAGAAGTTTTGTCAACGTACAAGGCAAACAGAAAGGCGATGCCGGACGCCCTGAAATCGCAATTGGAATATTTGCACCTGCTGTCGGTCGCGCACGGATATTACATCGTTTCAAAGGAGGGGATAGAAGCGGACGATCTGCTGGCTGCGTTTGCGAAACGGCTCAGCGAAAGCAATGCCACCGCATACATCGCCAGCGGAGATAAGGATTTCGCCCAGTGCGTCGGAGAAAACATATTCCAGATGCTGCCTCCGGCGGCGGACGCAAAGGGAACGTGGAGAATTCTAGACAGAGGCGGCGTGAAGGAAAAATTCGGCATCTTTCCGGAGCAGATTGTCGACTATCTGTCGCTGCTGGGGGATGCTTCCGACAACATATCCGGCGTCGACGGAGTGGGGGAGAAGAGGGCTGAGCGTCTACTGAATGAATTCGGAAGCGTCGATAATTTGCTAAAAAATCTCCACAAAGTCTCTTCCGACAGGATAAGGGAATCGCTGCGTGCGTCGGAGGGCCTCATCGTCCGCAACCGAAAACTAATAGCGCTGTCAACGGCGCAGTGCTGCGAAAACTCTCCTGGAGCTGCCACTCCATTGGATTGCGACGCATTGGTCGCACTTCCGGAAGCAAAAATTCTCCGCAGTCCAGAGGACGTGTTCGCGCTGCTGAAGAAGCTGCAGCTGAGTGCGCTGCTGAAAACGGCATGCAGCAGATACGGGAGCTGCGGGCAGGGTGAATTATTTGATGTTCACCGGTGATTCGGCAGTAATTTCTGGCACGGTCCTCTCGGGAAGTGTTACCGTGAGCGCTGCGCGCTTGGGGAGCAGAGAACCTGCGCGCGTATTTTCGGGCGACGCGGAAATTGGATGGGGCGGAGGAGGAGAACGCGTGCCGCTACGGCTGGTTGCCGTTGGAGTTCAGCAGAGGGACGCATTTGTCTTTTCTTGGGAAATTTATGGAAATTTTTGTTCCCATATTTTTGGCGCTTGCGATGTCGATCGTTGCGCCGTGTTCCCTCAGAATGCGCTCCACGATTACCATTCCGAGTCCATTTCCGCTCTGTTTCGTGGAAAAATATGGCTGGAAAATTTTATCCAACGTTTCCGCTGAAATGCCGGATCCATTGTCCGTAAATGTCAAAATTGCATCGCTGTCATTGGATGCCCCGTCGATGACTATCGTTCCGCCGCTGGCAATCGCCTCGCATGAGTTCTTTAGAATGTTGAAAAATACCTGTTTCAGGTGCCCGGCGTCTCCTAAAATTATCGGCAATTGCCCGGCGTTGTTCGCAACGGCGACGTTGAGCGATTTGAATTCTGCCGCCATTAATTCTATGGCTGAACGCAGCACATCCGCCAATTGAACGTCTTCCATTTTCGGGTTTTGCGGACGAATCGCCTGCAGAAAATTTTTCACGATGCCGTCCAGCCGAGAGATTTCGTCCAAGCATGCGCCCGCTGACGTTTCCATCTGCGCGCGCGCATCGGCATTTTTTATCGCCCTGAACTGTTTCTGCATCAGTCGCAGGTGAAGAGCGATGGCGTTGAGAGGGTTTCCGATTTCATGGGCGACACCACTGGCGAGCAGCATGACCGATGAAATTTTTTCCGCATTCAGAGTTTTTTCCGACACTGCGCGCTCTTCGGTAATGTCCACTATGCGCAGGACAAACATTTCATCGGCACCGTCGCATTCTCCGCAATCCCGTGCGACGGTCACGTTCAATATTCCCCTTTTCGGATAGGAGATTCTTATTTCCTTCGACACGAAGGATGTATCATCGCAGGCGGAAGGCGTCCAAAATTCCGACAGAACGATGAACTCCGGGACATATTTCCATATGGTGTCGAGCCGCTGCAGGCTGCCGATGCCGAGCATTTCGCGCGCCGAAGCGTTGCAGTAGAAAATTTCCCCTTTCCCGTTTATCACCGCCAGTCCGTCGCGGATAAGATTGAATATTTTCTTGAAAAATTCACGCTGCTTCCACAGATGTTTCGTCAGATTTCTCAGGTCGACTGCGTCAAGAACATCGGCCATGTCGAACAGTTTTTTTACGCCGTCATCGTTCATGTTTTTCACCAATTCCGCAGATGAATATAGTAAAAATTTTCCCACATCCCAAACTTTTTTCGCTTCCATTTGCCGCGAAAAGTGATTTTTTTGGTGCTGGCAGATGGAAAAATTTCTCGGGGATAGAGTATTACCGGCGGCAGCGGAGAATTTACTGCGCATGCACCGCTGCGAAAATTTTCCACGGTGTGCGCGCGAGTCCATCGATGAACTCGTCGAAAATGGGCTTGCGGACGAGATAAACAATAGGTTTTTCAAATCCATCGAATTTGGGACCGGTGGGATGCGCAGCAGGACAATAGCGGAAGTCATCACGGCCGCCGAACGCGGGACATCATCGACAAATTGTCCGCAGATGGCAGCTGTCGGGACAGTATATTTTAATGATTTTAGCGTCATCGGCGCGACCATGGCACTGTTCAGATACTGCTCGCTGTTTCTGAAAAATAATCACCGCGCACACCAGCTGCCCACAGTCGTCATTGCCCACGATGTGCGGCACTTTTCGAGACATTTCTGCGAATTGGCGGCATCCACATGGGAATGTTTGGGTGGACACGCTCTGATTTACGCATCACCGCGGTCGACGCCGCAGTTGAGTTTCAGCGTGCGACATTTGCGCTGCACCGCCGGAATCATGATAACTGCCAGCCATAACCCGTGGCATGACAATGGATTCAAGGCATATTTTTCCGACGGTGCGCAGATGGTGGATGTGCACGCGAATGGTGTGACGGCGGAATTTTCACGCATCACAATCGATGAAATATGCAAATTTTGCCGGAAGGACATGAGCGGCGTCCACGTCCTCGGAGGAGAGATCGATGCGCACTATGTGAATGCCATAGGAGAAACTGTCCTGCGCAGAGATATTCTCGAAAAAAATTCTGTGCGCGCGGTATTTTCTCCGCTGCACGGAACGGGGTCCATCGCCACCATTCCAGCGCTCAGGGCGCACGGCATCGACTGCGTGGTCGTGGAAAAGCAGAACGATGGGGATCCAAACTTTTCCACGGTGAAATCTCCGAATCCCGAGAACGGAGAGGCGCTGGAGATGTCGATCGCGCTTGCCGGAGAAGTGTCGGCCGACATCGTCATTGCCACGGATCCGGACGGCGACAGGTTGGCCGTTGCGGCGAAAAATAGCGGCGGACAGTTTGAGATATTCAGTGGCAATGTTACCGGTGCGCTGCTGGCGGAATATAGAATTTCGCAGCTGAAATTTTTAGAAAAAATCCCAAGACACGGGTCAAAAAATGCGGCCATAGTCAAGACGTTTGTCACGACGCCACTCATCGACAAAATTGCCAGTTCACACGGCCTGAAGTGCATAAATACGCTGACGGGATTCAAGTGGATCGGGGAAAAAATGCTCGCCTATGAAAATGAGATGTTGGAAAAGGAATATTCGGCGACCGGAATCGCGGTGGATTACGACGGCACATCGGTCGGGACGCGCGATGCCCTGCTCATGCGCCACAGTACGCTGTTCATATTCGGGTGCGAGGAGAGCTACGGGTGTCTTGCCGCCAACAATGTCCGCGATAAGGATGCGAATTCGGCATGTTTGATGGTGTGCGAGATGGCGGCCTATGCGAAATCGATCGGAAAAACGCTCTGTGATCTGAGGGATGACATGTATGCCAAACGCGGCTATTTTGGGGAGATGGTGCTGAACATTTACTGCGAAGGTGCCGATGGCGCTCGGAAAATAAAAAATATACTGGCGGACTATCAGCGGCATCCTCCCGCATCGGTGAATGGCAGCGAAGTCGCGGAAATTGTGGATTTTTCCAGACAAAAAATCTGCGATGCGGACGGGAAAGTAATACCACCGCAGCAGTTTTTTTTCATCACTCTGGGAAATGGTGTCAAGTTTGCCGTGCGGGCGAGCGGAACGGAGCCGAAAATAAAGTTTTACCTATTCGGCGAGATGCCAATTTCCGACGCTTCGGCGCTGGAAGACGCGAAGGAAAAGACGAAATCGCTCCTGGAGCAGGTGAAGGAATTTTTGCGAATCGATGCCCATAGACGGGCAAATTTTACGGCTTGAGTTGTTTGGAAAATTATTAGCCTGCGCCACCGTGGAGAAGATTTTTGATCCGGAGAAGTTGCTGATGATTGCGGGCCCATGTTCGCTGGAAAATGAGCGCGTTACATTTTCCGCGGCTGAATGTCTCGGCGCGCTTGGGGATAATTTCCCGCGTCTGAATGTCATCTTTAAGGGGTCATTCGACAAGGCCAACAGAACATCAATTCGCAGCGAGCGCGGTGTCGGGATCGTAGAAGGTATGCGGCTGCTGAAGGAGGTAAAATCTCGCTTTGGGCTGCGCGTGACAACGGATATTCATCTGCCGGAACAGGCGGCTGCTGTCGCCGAAGTGTGCGACGTTTTGCAGATTCCAGCATTTTTGTGCCGGCAGACGGATCTTGTCGTGGCGGCCGCAGGGACAGGCAAGCCGATATCAATCAAAAAGGGACAGTTCCTTTCCCCATATGACATGAAGCACGTGGTAGCAAAATTGGAGGAATCCGGCGCCTCTGAAATTTTTCAGATAGAGCGCGGCACAAGTTTTGGCTACAACAATTTGGTGGTTGACATGCGCTCATTCGCCGTGATGAAATTGAATGGGCATCCTGCAATTTTTGACGCCACACACAGCGTGCAGTTGCCGGGAACATGTGCCACCGGTACCGGTGGCGACAGGACATTCATTCCGATACTGTCAAAGGCGGCGATTGCAAGCGGTGCGGATGGCATTTTTTTTGAAATTCATCCGGATCCGGCGACTGCCACCTGTGACAGAGCCAATCAGATAGCGCTGGAAGATTTCCCGCGGATTGTGGAGGACTGCTTGGCAATCTGGGAGACAATGCGGAAACTGCGAAATCCACGGCGGCGATATTTTAGGAAAATAGGCTGAAATCGAGCAGTCCCTTGTCGGATTGTGAGTCATCGGCCTGCTGCATATCAACCACCGAACACAGGGAAAATATCCATTTGTGGAAAAGTATGTTGAATGATAATTTATCCTTTAGCAGCGTTTCGAACCGCTTTTTCCCGTTGATTGCGATCAGTCGCGCTTTGAATTCACGCCTGAGTTCGCGCATAGCATCGCCGGGACATTTTTTTATTAGTTTGCTGATGCGCGCTTTGAACGCTTCGTAGGCGATGTTCAGTTTCTTTGAGTTCTCGATGGAGCGCTCGTAAATTTTTTTCCAATTTTCCAACGACTCGCTGTCAAAATATGTCAGCTGTCCACTTTCTCTCATGACGACTATCAGTGAGCCGATTAGTGCGTCGACGATTTTGATGCAGTCGGCATCGCCAAAATATCTTTTCCAAAAATAAACCGCATCTTTCCTGGAAATCTTGGCGGCGAATTCGTCCATCGATTGCCCTATGTCCTTAGCCGCGCTCCACCTCATACCCCGATCCCAGATGCTGCATTTTACAATTGCCCAAGCGCGTGGCAATATATTTTTTACTGAAGAACATGATTTCGGCTCAGCGAGAACATGATTTCGGCTCAGCGCCTACGTTCCGCCGTGAATTTTTCCTAAATGCAATAGATTTATTGACTGCATTTGCTGCGTTGTTACAAGGTAACTTGGATTGCGGTGATCAAATTTTATCCGTTGTCCCCAGCGACCTGCTGCCGTGATTGCGTGTGATGTGTCATTTCCGTTGATTTTGGCCGTGATTGGATCCCTATTTGTGGCGTTCAATAACGGTGCCAATGATGTGGCAAATGCTTTCGCTGCTGCCGTTGGAGCCAAGGCGCTGAAATTGAAACATGCCCTATTCATAGCGGCGATTTTGAATTTTTTTGGCGCAATTTTCCTCGGCTCGAATGTGTCAAGGGCGCTCATAGGCGGCATTGTGAACGTTAGGCATTTCACCGATGCAAATGCGTACATTGCCGGAATGTTGGCGTCCATGGTGGCGGCTGGAAGTTTCATTTGCATTTCGACGCGGACTGGATTGCCGGTGAGTTCGACCCATGCGATCGTGGGCGGCATAATGGGAGTTGCGGCTGTCATCGGCGGAGTGGATGCCATTAACTGGAAATTTTTTGTTACGCTGACGCTGTCGTGGATATTTACTCCGTTTCTGTCGGCGCTCTGCTCCCTCTGTGCCATAAAATTGATCCGCATGGCGATTTACCGCGGTGCCAGTGAGAAAATAATGGAGCGCGCCTGCAATTGGATTCCGATATTTGCCAGTGCAGTTTCCATGGCCAGCATGGCCATCGTTGCCATTGGCATTGGGACGTGGCGCGAATACATCCGCCGCTGTGGAATTTCGCTGCTGCTGCTAATTCCTGCGCTGTACATCGTCTTCAGGTGGATAACGCGCAAGTTGGCGATTAAATTCAGTGGCAGGGAATTTGGCATTGAGCACGTTTTCAGGCGGTTTCAAGCTGGGACGTCGGCGCTGGTGGGATTCGCCATTGGGTCCAACGACGTGGCTAACAGCATCACTCCCGTCATTGCCATATACTTTGCCACAAAGGTGGGGGTAATTTCCGGCGCATTTGCCGATTTTCAAATTCCCATTTGGCTGCTGGCGATCGGTGGGCTTGGGATGTCGACCGGAGTTCTTTCGCTTGGGCACAAGGTAATCGGGACGATGGGACGCAGCATCGCGCTTCTGACGAATTCACGCGGATTCAGCGTGGATTTTTCGACGGCGATGACCATCATTCTGGCGTCTGTTTTCGGCATTCCAATAAGTTCGACGCACGCTGCAACGGGAGCGATCATCGGCGTTGGCCTGGAAAATGGAATCGGTGGACTGAACGTGCGGATGATTCTGAGAATTTTCCTCACATGGCTTGTGACGGTCCCGCTATCGGCAGCATTTGCAATTTTTGTGTACTTTATTTTGCGCATGTTCATGCTGCTGGCAATTTAATCAATGGAGCGGCGTTGCGTAGAAATTTTGACATTTGCCGGCTTGGACAAGCCACTCTCCTATGCAATTCCGCCGGAGTTGGATGGCATCGTTGCCGTCGGTATGCTCGTCCGCGTGCCGCTTGGGCGGTCCGTGACACTCGGCATCGTCACGGATGTGCATCGCGCTGATGCCGACGCTTTACCCTATCGCGTGAGAGAAATAATTGCCATCGAATACGATTATCCGCTGCTCGGACGTGACACGATGGCGCTAGTTGAGTGGATGAGTCGCTACTACGCGGCGTCGAATAAATCTGTCCTGGAGGCAATCATTCCGGCGGCGATACGCAACAACATCTCCGCGAAGTTCAGCGCAAAAGTATCACTGCTGAAGTTTTTATCGGACGATGAGCGTTCGCTATTGAAACGGCGCGCGCCGAAGCAGCACGAACTGTACCAGTTTCTATTGGAGAATGGTGCCGTCGAAAGGTCCGCTGCTGTGAAATTTTCCAGTTCCGCCGTGAATTCGCTGCTGGGAAAGGGCATCATCGGAGAAACGTTCCGTGTGCAGGATCGGCTCGTTTACGGCGAGTTTACAGACGCCGGCGCGACCAGTCGCGCCGCTGACATCGCGTTAACCGAAGAGCAGCGCATGGCAGCGGATGACATCGCAAAGAGTTTGACCATTGGAAAATTTTGCACGCATCTGCTGCATGGAGTCACCGGATCTGGCAAAACGGAGGTTTACGCCTGCGGAATACGCCGCGTTTTGGATGGCGGTGGCGACGTCATCTATCTGGTGCCGGAGCTGGCACTTACGCCGCAGACCGTCAGCCGAATACGGCGTGCCGTAAATTTGTACGGCGTAGAAGTCGTCGTTTGGCACAGCGGGTTATCCGATGGCGAACGGCGTGATGCGTGGCTGGCGATGGCGTCCGGCCGCTCAAGGGTTGTCATCGGTGCGCGATCGGCGATATTTGCGCCGCTGAAAAATGTCAGACTGATAATCGTCGACGAGGAGCACGAGGTCACGTACAAACAGTCCGATAGCCCGCGCTATCACGCGCGCGATGTGGCAGTGTATCGGGCGAAATTGTGCGATGCGGTTTGCATTTTGGGATCCGCCACGCCGTCCATGGAATCGCTGTTCAACGTGTCGCTGTCGAAATATAAATTGAATTGT
The DNA here is from genome assembly GCA_031288455.1 of Puniceicoccales bacterium. GTDB lineage: Bacteria > Verrucomicrobiota > Verrucomicrobiia > Opitutales > JAIRKQ01 > JAIRKQ01. The sequence goes on along the minus strand of JAITRI010000043.1, from coordinate 307 downwards.
CTGAAAAATCGAGTCGATGGCAGCAAATTGCCGGCGATGGAAGTGGTCGACATGCGCCATGAGCGCACATCGCGCGGTGTGAAAATTATATCATCGCGGCTGATGGAATTGGTGGCGGCATGCCTTGCGAATGGCGAGCAGACGATTCTATTTCTAAACAAGCGCGGCTATGCATCGGTTGTGTTTTGCCAGTGCTGCGACTACGTTGCCGCTTGTCCGCACTGCAGCATGTCGCTCACATATCACAGGCAGCAGCATCTGCTGAGGTGCCACATTTGCGGCTACGTGGAGGAACTTCCCACGAAAT
>JAITRI010000020.1 GCA_031288455.1 Puniceicoccales bacterium | reverse complement strand
CACCCTCCGCATCCGCGAAGCGGATGCGGACCGCTCCGCGCGTTGAGGCGGAAATCTCCGGGCGCGAGAGAGTCGGAAATCTCCGGAAAACGAAAACCAAAGATAAATCCGTCGGCGATCTAAAGACAAAGGCCACAGTGAGCTCTAAGCCACAGTGAACTCTAAAAAACACGGGCGCCGTGAACTTTGCTCTAAAAATACGGCGCCGAGACCTCCTACTGTGCCGCGAACTGGGACCTTCCGTGTAGCCCCGCGAATATGGGTCCCACGCGGCGCCGCTTCATTTATGCCTCCGGCGGGCAGGGGCGTAGCCCCTGCACCCTCCGCATCCGCGAAGCGGATGCGGACCGCTCCGCGTGTACGAATTTCCCACGGAGCTGCTTTGTTTACGCCTCCGGCGGGCAGGGGCGTAGCCCCTGCACACGCCGCATCCGCTTCGCGGATGCGGACCGCTCCGCGCGTGGAGTCGGAAATCTCCGGGCACGAGAGAGTCGGAAATCACCGGAAATCCAAAGACAACAAATCCGGAGAGCAGTAGGAAAACGGCCGGCCGCCTCTCAGCTGGCGTTTCTGAGCGCAACCTCGAACGCTCCGTCGTATCGCTTGCGCGTCAGCCCGCGCATCTCCAACATTTGCAGCGAGCGCACCACACTATTTGGTGGCAAGTCCGAATGCTTCACAACGGATTCCAAGTTCGCCGATTTTTCATCGGCAATGACGTCGAAGACCTTTCTTTCGATTGGGCATGAAATCTGCGGCACCTGCGGCATTCTATTGATTGGCATAAAATCCACAGACGATAGTATTTTCTGCTCCGGAATTCCGCACAGATATGGCAAATCCTCGAAAATATCCTCCACGCACGTCAGCATGGTGGCACCTTCCCTTATGAGAGATAGGCATCCGGAACTGGATGGTTGATCGATCCTACCAGGCACGGCAAAGACATGTCTGCCGTATTCGGAAGCGAACCTGGCGGTTATCATGCTGCCGCCGAACTTATCAGATTCAACGATTATGACGGCGTGGCACAGCCCGGCGATCAGGCGATTGCGTATGGGAAATGTCTGCTTATCAGCGCGTCTACCAAGTGTGAATTCGGAAACGATGGCCCCATTTTCCGATATTTTTTTGTAGAGTGCCGCATTTTCCATGGGATATATTACGTCGACGCCGTTTCCGAAAACTGCAATCGTTTTTCCATTCGCCGCCAGGGCCCCCTCGTGGGCAGCGGAGTCAATGCCGCGTGCCATCCCGCTAACTATGCAAAATCCACGATTTGACAGATCCATTGCCAACTTGCGGGCGATCTCCAGGCCGTACAGTGTATTTGTGCGCGATCCAATGATTGCTATATTTTTTAGCGAATTGTCGATCTCACCTATGGCGTAGAGGCCAATGGGTGCATCCGGAATCTCGCCGAGTAATTTTGGATAATTTTCATCCGCCATGGCTATGAATCTCCCGCGCAGTGCGGCCAACAATGCCTCCTCCTGTTCCGGATTAAAATATTTCCTGTGATTTACTATCGTTTCTGCCGCCAGAGTCTCGACCCTCGGTATCATTTTCAATTGGTCGGCCGTTGCGGATAATATTCTTCTGGCATCCCCGTGGAAAGCGGCGAGCAGCCGCTGCATGGTGTGTGGCCCAATGTTTGGAAGCGCATTCAGTATCATGAACGCCCGTCTCTCCGCGAATACATGCCTCTCTGAAACTGCAACCATTCCCGATTCCGTTACACAAATTACCCACAGTCGCAACAATTTTTTGCATCCGCGGCAATTATTTTTTCATCGCCAATTTTTACGGAATGGCATGATTTCCCCCGCATATATTGCGGCCTTTCCGAGGATTTCCTCACTGCGCATCAGCTGATTGTTTTTGCAAATTCTATCGGTTCTGCTCATGGACCCCGTTTTAATTTGCCCGGCGTTGGTTGCAACGGCCACATCGGCGATTGTGGTGTCCTCCGTTTCGCCTGAGCGGTGTGATATTACGGCTCCGAAAGCGGCTGATTTTGCCATTTCCACGGCGTCCAATGTTTCCGTCAATGTGCCGATTTGATTGACTTTTATTAGGATTGCATTGGCGGATTTCTCCTTGATTCCGCGTTCGATGTACTTCGCATTCGTCACGAACAAATCATCGCCAACGATTTGCACGGAATTTCCCAATTTTTCCGTGAGAGCACTCCACCCTTCCCAATCATTCTGTGACAGTCCATCTTCCAGCGACACTATGGGGAATTTCCCGATGAGTTTTTCGTAAAAATCTATCATTTGCCTGGAGGAATGGCTTGATTTATCGGATTTTTTGAAAACATAGGCATTTGAATTTTTATCGTAGAATTCCGATGCTGCCGCGTCCAGTGCGATTGCTATGTCACCGCCTGGCTTATATCCGGCGGAGTCTATGGCCTGCACAATTATTTCGAGCGCATGCTCATTGGAGGAGAGGTTTGGCGCGAATCCGCCCTCATCTCCGACGGCGGATGATAGTTTCATGGATTTTAAAATTTTCTTCAGCGCATGGAATGTTTCGGCGCCCATGCGAATTGCTTCGCGCACACTGTGCGCGTTGTGCGGGACAATCATGAACTCCTGTATGTCAATGGGAGCGTCGGAATGTGCCCCTCCGTTGATGACATTCATCATCGGAATCGGCAGGACTTTCCCGTTGACCCCTCCCAAATATCTGAAGAGCGGAATTTTCATGCTTTTGGATGCTGCATTTGCGGCCGCCATTGACACTCCGAGGATGGCATTTGCGCCGAGGCGGGACTTATTTTCCGTACCATCGATGGCGATGAGTGCTGCGTCCAATGCCACCTGGTCTGCCGCACACATTCCTATTATGTTCTGCGCGATTTCTCCGCTAACACTGTTTACGGCGGCGAGCACACCATTGCCCTTGAATCTCGTGCGCAGGCCCTTTCCATTTGGCAACTGCGATTCCTTTGCCGTGCCATCGCGCAACTCCACCGCTTCTCTTTCCCCCGTGCTTGCGCCGGATGGGACGGACGCCCGCCCGACTGTTCCGTCCAGCAGTGTTACTTCCGCTTCAAGCGTTGGGTTTCCCCTCGAATCGATTATTTCTCTGGCAAATACTTTTACAATTGATGTGTTTTCCATGGCAGGACGTCCACTGCGATGGTGATTTCCATCGATTGTGTTGCAAGTTTTTTTTATTTTTGCTGCGCGATTTATAAAATTTCCATTCCGCCTACAATTACGCTGCATACACGCCGCCTAACTACGCCGCATCCAACCCTGCCCTGCTGCAGCTATCACACTTCCCGATGGAGCGAGCGAAGGGGTTCGAACCCTCGACATCCACCTTGGGAAGGTGGCGCTCTGCCAACTGAGCTACGCTCGCACGAGTTGGAAAGGAAGCTGCAGCGGTGTCGCGCGCTGTCAATGATTTTTGCGTCGCCGCCGGAATGTTTTAGCTGAACCCGCCACGGACGTGTTCATCCACTGAACGGTTTCATGATTCATCGGCTTAGGCGGCGTCTAATTTCCTATGGCACGCGCAGAGTATTTAAAATCTTTGCGGCTAGGATTTCACTGGTGACGTCCTCCGATTCCGCCACGTAGGTGGGGATTATGCGGTGCCGCAGGACGTCGATGCCGACTGTTTTTACATCCTGTGGCGTGACGTATCCGCGGCACTGCAAAAATGCAAACGCCTTTGCCGCCAACGCAAGAGCTATGGTCGCACGCGGGGAAGCTCCAATTTGAATGAAGCGATCCACATCGATCCTGTAGTCCCCCGGCCTCCTCGTCGCCGAAACTATGTCGACGATGTACTCCTGCACCCTCTCATCGATGAAAATTTCATCG
>JAITRI010000051.1 GCA_031288455.1 Puniceicoccales bacterium | reverse complement strand
CCCGTCCATGTCCAGCGACGCTTCCGATCCGACAAGGGCGGACTGCACCACAGTCACCGCCGTTTCCACAACGTCCACAAATTGCAAACCACTCCTCTTCTGCAGCAGACGCCGAATTTCACCAATAATCTCTCCGGCAATTTCGCCTCCGAAATCGGCCGCGATCAGTATATTTTCCACATCCTTCAGGAAATTTTCATTGACGGGCGCACGCAGGAGAGACCTGAAAATTCCACCGGCAGAATCGCTAACTTTCTTGGAAAATTTTTTGAAAAATTTAAACATACGCTCCAGTGCTACCGAAAGAACGCGCGCCGCGAAGACAATAAATTTCACGAAAAATTTCCGCACACACACCAAATCTCCGCATGGGCTCGGAGGCGGATGATGCCGCCTCCGCCGGGAATTCATTCCAGCGGCGCAGCGGCAAGTCGCAGCTCGCGGGGCACATTTTTTCCAAGCCTATGCGGCAGAATCTATGGGATTTGCTGTATAATACGCTTGAGATTTTCCGTCGTGCGCTTCAGCGCGAGATCGTGTTCCACAACATTCTCGACGGTCTTGCAGGCGTGTATTACCGTCCCGTGATCTCTCCCGCCGAAGCACGCTCCGATTTCCGCCAGAGATCTGCTGGTCATGAGCCGGCACAGGTACATGGCAATTTGTCTGGGAAAGGCGATGTTGGCGGGCCGTTTTTTCCCAATGATGTCCTCCAGTGGCAATCTAAAGTGCGAACACACGTGCCGCTGTATCGATTCGATCGTGACTTCCACCGTCTGCTCCTCCGAAAACAGGTCATGGAGGATATGTTCCACCAACTCCGAATTGACCGGTGCCTTTGTTATGGAAACGTAGCTGGCTATCCTGTTGAGGGCGCCCTCCAGCTTGCGGACGTTGCTGGAAACCTTATTGGCCAATCGCTCTATCACATCCCGCGGAAGAGACAGGTTTATGGCGGTGGCCTTTTTGTCTAGAATGGCGATCCTTGTTTCCAAATCCGGCGCTTGGATATCGGCCACCAAACCCCATTGGAAGCGCGATACCAGACGGCTCTCCAGCCTTGAAATCTCCGATGCCGGACGATCGCTGCTGAGAATTATTTGCTTTTGGCTTTCGAACAATTCATTGAACGTGTGGAAAAATTCCTCCTGGATTCTTTCCTTGCCCGACAGAAAGTGCACGTCATCGATCAGCAGCACGTCGACGTGCCGGTATTTTTTGCGAAATGCACTCAGGTTGTTCTGCTGCAGTTCTCCGATGAATTCATTGGTAAACTTTTCCGTCGACGTGTAGACGACGTTGGACTTTTTTGACTTGTTGAGCACGCTGTGTGCCACCGCCTGCATGAGGTGAGTTTTTCCGAGGCCGGTATTCCCGTACAGAAACAGAGGGTTATAGGAGCGACCGGGCATATTTGCCACGGCCACGCAGGCGGCATGCGCCATCTGGTTGCCTGCCCCAACGACGAAATTCTCGAACGTGTTCTGCTTATTTAGCAAAATTGGCAGCGCATCCGCCTCCAATTCCCGCTGCGTCTGACGCGCTGATTTCGGCTGTCGATCGCGCTGCGCGTGGGCTTCAGCGGACTGTTTCTGCTCCACAACTTTGAATGAAATTTTCACATCACGGCCGGATTTCATGCGCAATCCTTTCAGGATAACATCCAAATAGTTTTCGTGCAACCAAATGGCGGTAAAATCATTTATCACGCCGAAAACTATCGCATCCTCCGTTTCGTCCACGACGCACAGCGGCTCGAACCAGGAGCGGAAAATGTCATTGGGGAATGTGCTGCGAAAGTCATCGCGGACGGAATTCCAAAGTTGAGAATTAGTGGCAAAATCTGCATTCATGGCGAAAAACAATGCAAAGTTGTTCACACGGCTATTTGCGCAATTTGCGCCCGGGCGCCAGAAAAATTTCTCCGCATGGTCGGATTATTTTCCCAAAAGTTTCGGCGGAATCCATCCAATCGAATCCTCTGTTTATGCAGATTCCACAGATGAAGATCGTTTTTCGAGAGCCCACTAGACTTAAGCATTGGGGCGATGATTCTTTTTAAAAATCGAAAATCAAGAAGAAGAAGTTAACAAGTTATTCACATTACGCTGTTAATAACTTTTCCGGACTTCCTATGGCGCGGTGCGCGACAAAAATCCCTTAGCTTTAAAAATTTTCACCGCGAAAAGTCGGCCAATCGGCACGGTCGACACTGCTCCTACTCGGCGCCGCATTTCCGTTTGGATGAACTCCACGGCGGCCATGTTTTCAGCTTTGGGGCGCCTTTGCCTTTGATTTTCAGACGATTTCCGCCGCTCGCGCGGTGCGGCTATGGGCAACATCTCCCGCGCGCTTCCATCTATTTCCCATAAATTTATGGAGCCACACAACTACGCAAGATCATTCGGCCGTGGTTGCGCTTCGGGCAATTCCGCCGCGGCGATGTCATTCCCCCGTAGCGCACCGAGGTGCAAAGCAAATAGCCTTGAAAGTGCATTTTCGGTAGCTTCCGCCAAATCCCACACGTGTTTGTAGTCTTCGTAGGATAATTTCCACACCGGTTCAAGTGTATCCAAAAATTTCCCGTTGGCGGTAGTGTAGTCAACGGCCGTGCCCACGCCGTCAAACGCCGCGTTTATTTTTGCATTAATTTCCTCCAAAAGTTTTTCCAGGCGTTCAAATGCCGCAGCGCCAACGTCCACATCTGCCTCCGCCTCTGCCTCTACCTCATCGTCGTTCGGGTTTGGCACCACATCGTCCATATCGTTCGGATTTGGCTCCACATCATCCGCGGCGCTCGGGTTTGGCTCCACAGCGCCAGCAGCGCATGAGTAAACATCGTCGCTACCATTTAACTTTGTGCATATGCTATCCATATATTTCCCTGTTTATAATTTTAATAGCACCAAATTTTATAAAAATAAACAAATTTTTACAAAAAAAATATGCACCGCTGCGGGAAGTTTGATTTTAGGGCAAGCGCACACTAAAAATTGTTCGCACAAAAAAATTTTTCGCTATTATACGCTGCGTTGGACTCCAGAATGACAGGCTCCGCCGCATTGAAAATTAAAACCGCACACACGGCCGAAATCATCATTTCCGGCACATGGAAGTTGCGCGGGAGAAACGACAGGCCATCGGCGCACATCAAAAAAATACTGGCCAAGGGTTCCATCGCCAGCGTGCACATAAAAGCAAACAATTTGGGCGCATGGGATTCGAGCCTGATAAATTTTCTCGTGAAAATTTTCGAAGCGCTCGACGCAAAAAATATCAGCGTGCGCATGGACGAAATGCCAGTTGGCGCGTGCCGACTGGTTCAGTTGGCGCGCACTTCGGAGGACGCCAAAGTAAGGCCCAATGGACGGGCGCGCACCGGCACTGTGGATTTCATAAAAAACATTGGGACACATTGCCGCGACGGCGCTGAACAATTTGCGTTTTTCTGCGGAGATTTGTGGCGCGGCACACGCGATTTCATACGCGGGAAAACGCGCATCAGAGAGGAGGAATTCGCCGTGATTCTGCAGGATGTCGGCGTGCGCGCGCTGCCGATTGTAACGCTCATAAGCTTCCTCGTTGGCCTAATAATTTCCTTCATAAGCATCCTGCAGCTGTCGAAATTTGGAGCCAGCATCTACGTGGCCGATTTGGTAGGCATAGCAATGATGCGCGAAATGGGATGTCTCATGACCGGCGTCATAATGTCCGGCAGGACCGGGGCCGCGTTTGCCGCCAACATCGGCGCGATGGTCGCAAACGACGAGGTGGACGCGCTGCAAACGGCCGGTTTCTCGAAGGTGCACTTTCTGGTGATTCCTCGCGTGTTGGCGCTGACGATGATGATGCCGCTGCTGTGCGTATTTTCATCGTTCGTCGGGGTATTTGGTGGGCTGTGTTCGTCGATGTTCATGACAAAGCTGACAATCACGCAGTACTGCACACAGACGGCAAATGCCGTGTGCATAGGAGACTTTTGCGTCGGCATAGTAAAGAGCGTATTTTTCGGCCTGCTGATTGCATCCATCGGCTGTTCCCGCGGGCTAAGATGCGGCCGCAGCGCCGAAGCCGTTGGGCTTGCAACCACGTCGGCCGTTGTGGTGAGCATAACGGCAATAATTGCGGCGGACGCCCTCTTTGCCGTGATTTTCTCGATGCTTAACATATGATGACATGGCGCCAAAGATTGAAGTGTGTGATTTGAGCATGTCCTACGGTAGCTACGTTGTCATGCGGAATGTTTCATTCGCCGTGCAGCGCGGGGAAATTTTCCTGATAGTCGGGCGGAGCGGGTGCGGAAAAAGTACGCTGCTGCGGCACCTGTTGGGGCTTAGGCGCATCGGTCGTCGAAAAGTTTTATACGATGGGCGCGACATAAATCAGGAAATCAGCGGCGGGGACTTCTACGGGAAAAAAATTGGCGTTCTCTACCAGAGCGGCGCGCTGTGGAGCTCCATGACGCTGGCGGAAAACGTTGCTCTGCCGCTCGAGATGCACACAGCCATGGAACAGGACGAAATCGACGAAATTGTTTCCCTAAAGCTGGCGCTCGTTGGCCTAAGAGGGTTTGGAGATTTTTACCCGTCAGAGGTGTCGGGCGGCATGAAAAAGCGGGCGGGGTTGGCGAGGGCAATGGCGCTCGACCCGGAAATATTATTCTTCGATGAGCCGTCCGCCGGCCTTGACCCGGTGTCCGCCAGGCGACTCGATGACCTTATTCTGGAGCTGCGCGACAGCCTTGGGATAACGATCGTTGCCGTCACCCATGAGCTGGCCAGCATCTTCGCCATTGGCACCCGCATGGTATATCTGGACGCCGAATCGAAAACCGCCACCGCGGTCGGCGCTCCCGGTGAGCTGCTGGAGACGTCAAAGGACAAAAATGTCGTCGCATTTCTATCGCGTGGGGAAACGTAAAAGCGCGCGCCATTTTCTGGAAATCTTTGTGAATAACGTGCGAATAACATGTGAATTGTTTGTGAACTATTCATTTTATTCACATTCGTTCACATTCTATTCACATGGTTATTCACAGCGCACATGCCGCCGAAGGCGCTCCACGGGCGCGATGCGCCACTTATTGACATATTCACAGCGCATACTACTAATACTTAATATTAAAATAATATTAGTAGTATTTAGTATTTTGTTAATATCTCCTCTCGGGGGGTGGGTGCGTGCGCGTTGACGCCGAGGCATACCGGTCGCGCCTGGAGGAGATTTGCTCCGGGAAAGCGGCTGTGTTTTTTTCCGAGGAGACGGGAAGCACAAGCGCCGACGCAAAGGCAATGCTCGGGCGCGGCGAACGTCCGCCGTTCGTTGCCGTGGCGATTGCGCAAACGGCCGCCTATGGGCAGAGGGGCAGGACATGGATCAGCAATTCTGCGGGCAACCTGTGCTTCTCCTATGCCCTGCCGGTGTGGGATGCGCTGCGGAACGGCATCGGAATTTTCGCGCAGCACGTGGCGGTGGAAATATGCGGGATGCTGCGGGCGAAGTTTTCGGTCCATGCGCAGGTTAAGTGGCCCAATGACATATTTGTTGGCAAGAGGAAAATTGGAGGCCTGCTGCTGGAGGTCGTCAGGCGCGGCGAAGAAATCAGCTCCGCCGTCCTCGGAGTCGGACAGAACATTATGAATGCGCCGTCTCTGGACGGAAGCGCCTACGGCGCGACGTGCCTGCGGGATGTTTCGCCGAGCGCCGTGGATTTTGTGGATGCGGCGGCCGGCATAATTGGTGCGGTATTTGGCGCCGCAGAGTGCTTTGGCGGCGAGGATGCGGAGAGCTTCTGCGGCAGATGGAACGCCTTCGACTGCATGGGTGGCGAGACGGTCGCAGTGCGCACCGCCGACGGATTAATTCGCGGAACAAATCTCGGAATAGGGAGCCGCGGAGAGCTGATCATTGGGGGTGCGGACGGAAAAATTACGCGCGTGATCGGCGGAGACGCCAGAATAGTCCTTGACAAAAAATAGCCACACTTATTTTGCGCAGGTGTGGTTGCTCAGGTGGTGAAATTGGTAGACACGCTGTCTTCAGGCGGCAGTATCGCAGGATATAGGGGTTCGAATCCCCTCCTGAGCACCAGCGTACGGCGCATGACACTGGAGAAGTCGGCGCGGCGGATGCACGAAAATGGTGCCATTTGGCGGTCGTTTATTATTTTTAGCCTTGAGTTTGATTGAATGCGCATTTTCATCATACTGCATGGAGACGTTGGACCTGCGTTGCAGTCGCACAAAAAATAGGAGCAAAATCAAGTAAGTAATGGCTACTCAACAATTCAGCGGCCCACATTTTAAAAAGAACAGCTTTTCCTCCGGCAGGAAATTTAAGGGATCTGGCAAAAACTTCATCCGCAAGAATGAAAAGATCAGGGCGAAGGAGGCGCGCGTCATAGGCAGCAACGGGCAGCAGTTGGGCATATTAACTGTGTCGGACGCCATCGCCATTGCGAAGAAGCAGGGGCTGG
>JAITRI010000092.1 GCA_031288455.1 Puniceicoccales bacterium | reverse complement strand
GCCGTCTGAATCTGGACTCGGCGGTACTCCGCCGGTTGAAATTTAAAAATTTAGTGTAATTTAGCGTAAATTTGATTGCCTTTCCCATTGTTTCATTAGATGTGAGACCCCGGTCGATGATAACGAGTGACTGCATAAAAAAAATCAAGGATTCGGTGGACATGTGTGACGTCGTCTCCCCCTACGTTACGCTGAAGCGGTGCGGAGCCAATTGGCGCGGCCTTAGTCCGTTCAATCAGGAAAAAACGCCGTCGTTCTTCGTGATGCCGGCAAAGAGAATGTTTCGCTGCTTTAGTTCTGGAAACGCCGGTGACATTTTCTGCTTCATTCAGCTCAAAGAAAATGTGTCATTTTTCGAGGCCGTCGAAATCGTTGCGCACAGGTTCAACATTGCGCTGGAATTTGAAAAATCCACGGCCAAAAGCTCCGGTGGCAACGCGAGGAAAACGCTTTTCGATTTGCACGAGCTCGCCTGCGATTTTTTTGTGAAAAATTTCCACGGCGATGGAGCAATGGGTGAACGCATCCGCCGCTACTGGACGGAGAAGAGGAAGTTCACAATCGATGTTGCACGAGAAAACGGAATAGGTTTCGGTGGAGACGGCGGGCGAGTACTGGTTAAAAAAATGTTGGACGGTGGGTTTTCAGCTGATGCAATGAGGGCCAGCGGCATCTTTTATCATAGGGATGGAGAGACTGACCCGCTGAGATTCGGCCTGCGCTTCGGCGGAAGGTTGACAATTCCAATACGCGATATCCACGGCCGCATTGTCGGTTTTTCGGCGAGATTCGTGGATGGCATAAGTCCAGCGGATAGCCTTGCCGATGCCAAGTACATAAATTCGCCGGAAACTGGAATTTTCAATAAGGGTAGTTTGCTGTTCGGCCTGCACAGGGCGCGAAAATCCATACTGCCGGGTGGTGCATTTTGGATGGTTGAGGGCCAACTGGACGCCATTCGCTGCTGGGATGTGGGCATAAATACAGCCATTGCGCCGCAGGGAACGGCCATAACGGACACTCAGCTTGGGATTCTTCGCCGCTACACGGCCAAGCTGAATTGCATGTTGGACGGAGATTCCGCGGGATTAAAGGCGGCGGAGCGCATGCTGCAAATGGCCATGGGAGCCGGCCTGGACGTCAAATTTTTCATTCTACCGGAAGGCAGCGACCCGGATAGCTACTTTCGCGAAGATTTTGCAAATCGGTTCCAATTGCTGCAGGAATCTGGGATGTCCGCCATCGAATTCCTCGCAAATCGGCTGCTGATGGGCAGAAAAATCACGGCGCAGGAAAAAGCGGATGCGCTGGCAAGAATTTACGAGGTGATTGCCATGGCCGAGTCCTCCATCGCGCGCGCGAGCTACCTGGATGAGCTGGCAAAAGTGGCGCACCTCGACGGATACGCACTTGCGCAGGATTTTAATTCATTCTCGACGAAGCGAAAATTCTCCAATGTCACTCCGCTAGTTCAACCGAATGGCACCGAACCGCAACGGGGCAAAATATCAAGCGCGGAGGGTCAATTGTTGGCACTGATTTTGGCCGACGAAGAGATCGGCAGAAAGGTCGCGTGCTTCATTGATCATCCTTTTTTGCAAAATTTATCATCAAATGAAGGAAAAATCTTGCCAAAGGTACTAAATGAGATTAGAGAGTGTATGTGGGAGGGGATTTCCACATTGGGAGGATCGCAGTTGTTTTCGGAGGATGAGAAAATTTTAATGTACGCCGCACTAGCTGATTTTGTCGACGATTGCGCGCACGTAGATGCAGTTAATGCCTGTTTTAGGAAATTGCATTCGCTGTTTGTAAAGGAACAGATTTGCGAGGTCAATCGCGATTTGCAGAAAATTCCGGCCAGCGCATCCGCCGAAGTGAAAAATTTTCAAATGCGCAGGATGCATTTGCGCGAAATGCTAAAACATCCTCCGCAGATATTTAATTCATAAAACGTGATGACGAAAAACGACAAGACAAATGCCGCCGCGGCTCCAGCGGCAGACGCAAATGCGAGGATTCAAACGCTCATTCGCCTTGCTAGGCAGCGCGGATACGTCTCTCTACAGGACATAAATGAAACTCTGCCGGGGACAGTCACAAATCCGAAGGAAGCGGAAAATATAATCAATATTCTGGAAAACCTCAACATCGAAATCCTTGATACGGAGGAAATCGAGCAGTATCGCAGCAAAATGGAGGAGGCGGCCGCACCTGCGGCGACCCAATCCGGCGATAACGTTGAAGATCCGGTCCGCATGTATCTGCGCCAAATGGGGCAGGTGCCGCTGCTGACACGCACTGAGGAGGTGGCGATTTCCAAAACCATAGAGCGGGAGGAACTGCGCGCACAGGATGAGTTGTTTTCAATCCACCTGACCGCGGAATTTCAAATAGATCTGGCGGAAAAATTACTCTGCCGCGAGGAGAGATTTGACCGCATAGTGCTCGATAAAAAAATAGAAAGCCGCGAGGCCTACTACACAATGCTGGCCAGGGCAGTCCAGGATAGCAAAATGCTGTTCTCCAAGGTGGAGGAGTCCTGGAAAAATTACCAGGATGCCAAGGAAAGCAACGATGCCGACAGGACCAAGGCAACCGAGGCGCGGCTGAAGCAGTTCCAGAACCAGCTAAAAACCGTCCT
>JAITRI010000072.1 GCA_031288455.1 Puniceicoccales bacterium | reverse complement strand
CGAAATGCATGCCATGTCGTGCGCCTCCTGCACGGAAGTTGATGCCAACATCGCGAATCCAGTCTGGCGGCATGCCATGACGTCCGAGTGATCCCCGAAAATTGACAGTGCGTGCGTCGCCAAACTGCGAGCCGTTACGTGCATGACAAACGCCGTCAGTTCTCCGGCAATTTTATACATATTCGGGATCATCAGCAGCAGTCCCTGCGACGCCGTAAATGTTGTCGTCAGCGCGCCACACTGCAGAGCTCCGTGCATTGCGCCCGCTGCGCCGCCTTCGGACTGCATTTCGTTGACGGATGGAACTATTCCCCAGATGTTTTCGCGTCCCTTCGCCGACCATTCGTCGCAGTGTTCAGCCATCGGAGACGACGGCGTGATGGGATAAATTGCGACAACTTCACTCGCCCTATAGGCCACATCGGCGACCGCCTCATTGGCGTCGTAAATGCAAAAATCTTTACCTTTCATTTGCCCCTCACACTCACACTGCCTCCCGGAGTATTCAAGCGCTCCACCGATGGCTTGCAAGAGATTATTGCACAAATTTTTACCGCGGCGCACGCTTGGCAATAATTTACGGGCGATTAGCGCCGCTGGGCATTAATTTTACCATTGCGCGCGATGCAAATTTATTTAGTCCTAGCTGCCGTGCAATCCGTACTGGAGCAATTAAAATCTGCTACGAAAATTGTCGCCGACAGCGGAGATTTCGAGCTTATTGGAAAATTTAAACCGCAGGATGCCACAACGAATCCGTCGCTGATTCTGAAAGCCGCGAAATTGCCGCAGTATGCGCATCTGGTTGACGCCTGCAGCAACATTGCCGCAGCGCGTGGAATTTCCGATGCCGTTGATGAGCTGCTGGTGCTATTCGGCGTTGAAATTTTAAAAATTGTGCCTGGACGAGTGTCCACCGAAGTGGACGCACGGCTATCATTCGACGCGAGTGGGACAGTAGAAAGGGCGAAACATCTGCTGAAACTGTATGAATCGCACGGCATCGATCGCGGAAGAGTACTGATAAAAATTGCGGCCACTTGGGAGGGGATTCAGGCGGCAAGAATATTGGAAAAGGACGGCATAGGGTGCAATTTGACGCTGCTATTTTCAATGGTGCAGGCGGCGGCATGTGCCGCCGCTGGCGCTACGCTGATTTCGCCGTTTGTGGGAAGAATTTTGGACTGGTACACCAATAAAACTCACATGTCCTACGCGGGGCCCGATGATCCGGGAGTAAAATCCGTCGTGGAGATTTTTAATTACTGCAAACACTTTGACTACGGGACGGAAGTGATGGGGGCCAGCTTCAGGAATACCGACGAAATCATTGCGCTCGCGGGGTGTGATCTGTTGACCATAAGCCCACCTCTACTGGAAAAATTGGGCGCAATGTCGCAGAAAATAAAGGTTGTGCTATCGCCCGACATCGGGAAAAATATGCCAATGGAAAGGATCCCGTGCGATGAAAAATTTTTCCGCAATGGACTGAGCGCAAACGCTATGGCAACCGAAAAACTTTCCGAGGGCATAGGAAATTTCGTGGCGGATATTGAAGAAATTGAGCGACTATTGCTCCGGTGAACACCGCCAACGGCACTAAACCCGGAACGCAAACATGCTTAATTTGCCCGGCAGATGCGCGGAGAGGAAGCCAAAAAATGCACCAGTGCAAAGCGCTGTAGGAAAATTCACGGCGTCCATGCTTTTAATTTTTCGATTGCTTTGCCTTTAAATTTCCGACGATTTCCGCTATCGCGCGCGAAGCGACCCGCATCCGCTTTGCGGATGCGGTGATGGCAGTGGCTGCGCCCTGAGGCGCCGATTGCCATATGCGGTTTTTTTCTTGCTTTTTTTTTGGAATCTTGTATCATGACAGCTGCCGGGATTGTAGTGAGTTTTGTCCATAAATTATGTGGGGTTTTCGTCGCCGTGGCCATCGGCGCGTTGCCTATGAACCGCCTCATGGCAAAGGATTCCATGGAAAGCGCGGGAGATATCCTCCAATACGCCATTCCAGCCTATGCCTTTGCCCTTTCCCTGTGGGACGGGGACTACGACGGCACCAAACAATTTTTCTATACCCTGGGGTCTTCCCAATTGACTGTCCATTCCCTAAAATTTGCAACCAAGGAAAAGCGGCCAAATTACACCGAAGGAAGGCGAAAGGATTCGTTCCCCAGCGGCCACACTTCCAGTGCGTTCGTCGGAGCATCATTCATCCACCGAAGATACGGTTTTAGCCATGCGATCATACCATATGGATTGGCGATTTTTACGGACTACTCGAGGGTGCATGCCAGAAAACACTACCTACACGACGTTTTGGCCGGCGCCGCCATTTCCATAATCTGTACGTGGATATTCGTCGATGAAAAGTCAAACATCGCCGTAACTTCCGATGAGTCCGGCACAATGGTTGCCTACGAAGTTTCATTCTAGTTCCCACAATGCCTCGCGTGTCCCATGGGCAGGGTCCATTTAATTTTTTGTGTCCGTTGCAGATCTGCGAAAATCGAGCGTTTATGCTGTCAAAATTCAAAAGCGTCCGAAATTTCCTGTAGGCATGCCCATCGGGAACCATTTGCTCCAGGCATAATACCATCTTTCCTTGACTCCATTGACATTCATTTATTTCCATTCCTCCTCTCTGCATAAGTTTTGCGTTTTTTTACAATTGCCGCTGCCTGCGGAAATTGTCCCCAAAAAATTCGAAAATTGGAAAATTTTGCCGCTCAATTCTGTATTTAAATTGACGTAAAGATAAAATATATTACATATATTCGCAATATGGAGGGGCAGCACAAAGATTTTATATCCGCGCATGAAGTTCCTGTCTACCGCGCCAGAAACTGCGGCTATGAGGCATCCGAAATCAGGGATCATCGAGCCCAAGAGATTACAGTCTGCGGAATTCAGGATTCAAAATTAAAAGAGCTGGAGAACTTCCGCTGGACACAGAAAAATGGCTGTGGTAGGTTTGTTTCCATCCACCGCAGAAAAAAAGGCACTGCATCATTTTATTTAATCACCAATGAAATTGTCCGCGCTTCGCAAGTGGAATTTACGCACAGGGGGAATACAAGCACGGGCTGTGAAAACGCCCAAATGACCGCCAAAGAAGAAATTATTTCAGAAGCTGAGCTTAGGAATTATGTGGACAAAATAGCCCCTTCACTGAGGCCTGATGAGGTGGTCGATGCCCTTATTTTCCTTTTGCGAGCACAAAATAAAATTTGTGACATACTCCACATTAAAAAGAAAGCGATATGCGACAATAACCTGCCGAATGACACATATGTGATGCCAGATTGGCCGACATAGCCTGCGGCGACACATCGCCGTCCCCCAATTTTCAATTGTGGCGAACCACACCGAAGGCAACGGGGCCAATATGGAAGATTTTTCTTTTTGACGGGAAGGTGATGCATATCTTTCCACTGGTTTTCTGAGAAAACGGGAAATGAATTTTTAGGTCAAAATTTTCAAAGCCGATTGGATAATTCCACAAAAAAAACCAGCCTTTTCCCATAGCTGACGATTCCCGATCACATACAGACCTTCCCTGGCCCTGGTAACGGCAACGTTCAGAAGATTTGGACAGCTTCCCGCCCATTCGCGGGCCCTTGACTGCGTTTCAGCCGGTGCTCCGAGCACGAATATGACGCTTCTGCTTCCAGTCCCTGGGCTGTGTGCACCGTTCCATGACTAGAATTCAAAAATGGCAAGAGTTGACCGTGCTCGGCTTGCAACGTGACCGACCCGCATCCGCTTTGCGGATGCGGTGATGGCAGGGGCTGCGCCCCTGCCCGCCTGACGCATAAACAAAACATCACTGGGACATGCACTGCCACCAGGCATCACCAGCAAGTGATATGTGGAAGTCGTCCGGGAAGTGTGCTATTTTTTTGCCGATGCATTTCTGGCGAAAAGCGGCATCGTCATGGTCCACATGGATGGATATATGCCGCGCAAGCCCGATGATTCGGAATTTACTGGAGTAATATTTCCAGTGACTGGCGTGCTCTGCCGCTGTGCGCCCGGGCTCGCCGACATGTGCACCGGCATGTCAATTCGATCTATTTTGATATCAATTTTGGGGACAATGTAGTCAGCCGACGTTTTATTATTGCAACCAAAAACACACATGTTAACCGAATAGCTCATTATTAATACCCTTTCCGGCGAGCCTTTCACTTTTCGGGCACCAGTCAATGCAATTGTTGTAATTTTGCCGTAAAATTTTTCACTCCGGCGACGAAAATTTTAATCATCCATTCAACGGCGCTTGATAAGCGTTAATTTGTGCCTAGTGTTAGCTCCGCAGATGGACATGAAGAAATTTTTGGCGGACTACATCGCCTGCAAAAGCGTATCGTCGGACCGCAGCTGCGCCGCGGGAATGGCGGATGCACGCCGACATCTGGTAAAATTTTTCAAAAGTCTCTCCATTGATGCGCGTGAAATATCAGTCGGTGGACATGCCGTTGTCTTCGCAAAAACCGAACAAAAGCCCAATCGGCCAACGATTCTTGTGTATGGGCACTACGATGTGCAGCCCGCGGATGACCTGGAATTATGGGACAGTGATCCGTTCACGCTCGTGGAACGCGGCGGCAGACTGTACGGCAGAGGTGCGTCCGACAACAAAGGTGGACATTCGGCGATGCTGTTGGCCATTGGGGACACATTGGCCGCCGGAGAAAAAATTTTTGCCAATTTAAAGTTTGTCATTGAGGGTGAGGAGGAAATCGGCAGCTGCAGCATGCCACGATTCCTGCGAGAAATGAGGGATGAGCTTGGAGCGGACTTCGCCATTGTTGCCGACACGTGGTCACTGGATGAAAAAAATATCGTCATCACGACCGGATTGCGCGGACTTGTTGGCTGTGAAATTTCCGTGCGCGGATGTTCCAGCGATATCCATTCCGGCTACGGCGGATGCATTCCAAACGCCATAGGTGCACTGGCGGATATTTGTTCGTCGCTGCACGCAAATGGTGGTGCCATCAACATCCCAGGATTCTATGACGCTGTCACACCACCGGAGGAGTGGGAATTGCTGCAGATGAAACGCCTGCCGATGTCGGACGCCGACATGCAAAAACTTTTCGGAATAAAACAATTTCAGCTGCCGGACGCAAGATTCTCTGCGTTGGAGACGATGCGATTCTTGCCGACACTGGAATTCAATGGCATATGTGGCGGGTTCCAGGGAGATGGCATAAAAACAATAATTCCACACGTGGCCTCCGCAAAAATAACTTGCCGGCTGGTGCCGAATCAGGACGCGGAATCGGTGAAATGTCTGCTGCAGAAGACCCTGGTTGACAGATGTCCAAAGGAAATGTTGCTCTCGGTGAAATTCGAACAGGCATCGGCGCCCTATTGGATCGACGTCGAACGCATAAAAAATCCGGCATTTGTCAAAATCATGAAATTGGTTGATTCGGAAATAGAAGATGTCTTCGGCAATGGGCCAATTTACTTGCGGGACGGCGGAAGCATAGGCATAGTGCCGATGATGAAAAGTATTCTCGGCATCGACTCGCTGCTGATCGGTTTGTCCACGGCTGACGACAACATTCACGGGCCCAATGAGAGCATTTCTCTGCCAATGGTTGAGAAGGGAAGAAAATTTTTCAGGTCGCTTTTTTCCAAAATTCGATAGCATCTTATCAGCCGGCTGAATCAGTCAGATGATCCCACACCGGGACGTTTTTAGACTGCAGATGCGGCCAATGCGAAAATTTCACGATCCTTTTCGACACCATCTTTGCCCGAAGATTAATTTTTGACACAAAAATTACGATTTTTCATTAGAATTTGACAGACGCTCTATCTGTCATAAAATCATCCGGTGCCCAATATATGTAAACCAATCAGAAGCTATGGATGCGCTGGAGCAAATGCCATTTACTCAGACGCATCATGTTTCCACGGAAAACAGATAGAAAATTCTGAATCCAGATTTATGCTCGGAAGTGAAGAAAAATTTTTGCTGCCAGGAAAAAACCTTCGCACCGATTATTTCGCGAAAACAGCATGCGATAATGCTACACTTGATCATTTCAGTCAACCGGTTGAAACTAAAAGTGATTCTGAGGAAATTCCTTGCCAAAGTATTTCTCATAAAAATGCTGATGAAGATACTGTTTATGCTGGGGATGAACATTCAATTTCTCAGGTTGAGACTGAAAATTCAACAAAAATAGACACACTGGAGATGCAGACCACCCCAAGCTTTTCCGACACAAATGATGATACTTCCGAACTACTTCCGTCAAATTCCAACCAATTGTCAGGCTTATCGTCCGCTGCTGAATCAGTGAAAATTGTGGAAAAAAGCCCGACATTTAAGCTAACCGAAGAAATAAATGAATGTTTGAATAAGTTTTTTTCATCTGATTTAGCATTGGGAAAATGCACCGATGCCCAGCAGAAATACATCCTACAGTACGGCAACGCTTTGGTAAAAAACGGCAACAAACCGAAATGGGCTGCACAAGTGTGCGCGTCTATGGTTATTTTGTACAGTGAAAATATGGAACAGTGCATACCAAAAAAAATCGACATTGCCGGCACTGTCTCAAGCAAAAAAGACACTGCGATGAGAAAAGCCGCCCAGAAACAGATTTCCCAAAAAATGAAAAGCCATGGTGCTAGTTACAAACATATTTTATTATATATTAGAGCACAACGATTATCATCTTGGCACAATGGTACTCATAAAATGAGGGCATTTTTATGGAAACAGAGACAAAATCCCGACGATATTAGCAATGTTTTTATATCCTCAGTAGTTGGAATAGAAAAAATTAAAAAAGCATTTCCAGGACAGATGTCTTCCGCAGAAGTGATAGAATTTACAAAATCAGTTGCGATGTACAAAGCATTTGTCGCGATAACTTTATCGCGAGTGAACGAACCCAATACCATAAATCATGAAAACTTAACATGCTCTTTGCAAAGAGGGCTGGTGCGACGCAGTCTAGTGGAAAATTATCCGGAATACAGCAAAATTAAAGAAGGAGGAACTGTTTGTCTGAAAAAGAATGGCATTGCTGATTCTACTTCGCTTGGTAATCCTCCGTCCGCATTCACCGGAAAAGGGACCGATGTTCATCAAATGAATGTGGGGTTTGAAAGAATTCTCGTTTTATACTTTATGGTTCCTGAAATGTGTAAAGATGTAAAGGGCAATGAGCACGAGATTATATGCGACCTTATCAATATTTCTGCAAAAATAAAAGCTTGCCATAATTAGATTTATAGCACAGCATATGCAAGGTGAATAAAATAGACATTGGAGGGCTTCCCATAAAAATAGTTTCAAGGGAAGCTAGCATCTGTGGTGGTTCCGTTAAATTAAGTATTGGAAATATTCCAGCAGCGATTATCGAACCAAAAGCGCGGCTTCTGGAAGAAGGCATTGTTGCGCTGTATTCTCCGAGCGAAAAAGAGGAAGAAGATTGGGATTTGCTAATACGATGCATGACAAAAGCTGGTGAAACTTTGCGAGGATGTACAAAGGATTTGCGCATTGTCGAAATAGCATCCAAAATGCTACGGGCCGAATTAAGCGATAGGGATGTTGGGACAGTTTATGCGCCTTTGAAAAAGAAAACTTGGCGCTGATGAAAAAGTAATGCAGAAAAGGCATACTCTGGCGAAGATACATTGCGTCTATAATTCATTGCTATTCTTTTTAATTTTACTATCGGGCGTTTGTTTGTGAACATTCCATGTTTTATGTTTTCACTTTCTCTATACATGGAAGAAATTCTGTAATCTGTGCACAATATCTAGGCTGCAGTGCTTCAAGTAAACTATGCGCAGAAAACCGCACGGGATGTTTTTAGACTGCAGATGGGGCCAATGCGAAAATTTCACGATCCTTTTCGACACCATCTTTGCTGTGCTAATGTGATACATTCTCCCTGCGCGATTAGCGTGAGAGCAGAATAGAATGCTGCCCAAGTGCAAATTTTAGCAATATAATCTTTGGGAAAAAATGTTTTGCGATGGGTTGCGATTCCGAGAACGGAACTGGTGGTGGGAAAGCGATTCGAACGCTTGAAGGGTGAAACCCGACAGATTTACAGTCTGCTTCCTTTAGCCACTTGGATATCCCACCAAATCAGCATCACAACCGGACTTTCGACAAGCTAGAAGTTTTCCAGTCATTGCCAAGAAATTTTTTGAAATTATCTAATTTTGCCAGTTGTGCCCATTCGCCGGTGCGCCCAAAAACACAAAATTCTTCGCCGCACACACGCAACGTTTTGCATTTAAATAATGTCCACTTAGACAAACATCACACGCGTGCGCGCGCATTGCTTCCGCGGAACAAAATCAAATGGCGGGATAGACGGGGCTCGAACCCGCGACCTCCAACGTGACAGGCTGGCGTTCTAAACCAACTGAACTACTACCCCGTGAAATCCTCATCGTTCCAACGTCCGACGATTTCCGCAAGCTATCGCTGACATTTTGTCTGTCAACACCAAATGTTCCGCCGAAAATAATTTCTCCGAGATAATTCGCACGCTGCGCATTGCATTTGCCGTGTGACTTTGGCCGTGGAAAGAAAGGTCGCCGGATTGCGCAGAAATATTTTTCCGAAGCGGTGAAAAAATTGCAAAAAAAACTTGATTTCGACACGGGAGTGTATTTATTGCGAACATTCATGAGGGCGGTTATCAGGACACAGGGCAAGCAGTTTACTGTGAACGAGGGCGATGTTCTATTTGTGGACAGGTATTGCGGATCATCCGCCGGGGATGAAATATCCATAGGGGAAGTTTTGCTGCTGGAGGGCGAGAAAGATACAAAAATTGGAACGCCGCTGGTTGCGGATGCCAAAGTTACGGTGAAAGTGTTGGAGAACAAGCGCGCAAAAAAAGTCACCATTTTCAAAAAAAAGCGGCGGAAAGGGTATCAGCGTAAACGCGGACATAGGCAGGAATTATCCGTCATCAGAGTGGAAAAAATAATCGGCTAGTGGGGGTTTGCTATGGCACATAAAAAAGGACAGGGAACATCGAGAAATGGACGCGACAGCGACGGCAAGAGGCTGGGCGTGAAGAAGTACGACGGCGAGATTGTGCGAGCGGGCAACATTCTTGTGCGCCAGCGCGGCACGAGGGTGCATCCCGGCAAAAATGTCGGCTGCGGGAGAGATCACACGCTGTTCGCGCTCATTGGCGGCAGGGTGAAATGGGACGGGCATCACCGCAGTGTGGCCGTCAATGGCATAAAAATTCCAGTTGCGGATAGTGCAAATTAGAAGGTTGCAAATTAGGAGGTGGAGAATGGCGCATGTTGCGTGGAGCATCCTGTGATTGATGGTACGCCGCTGCGGTGGAAGCTATGCGATTGATTGTCACGCTCATGTGGGCAAGTTCGCGGGCGTTCGCACCACAGGGCACAGTTCTGACAAAAAAGTATTGGCCACGCGGTTTTTGGTGTCGATGTCATCAGTTTTGCGACACCGGCACTCGTGCATCTCCACGGCGAAAGATGCCAAGTGGGCAAGTTCGCGAATGTTCGCACCACAGGGCACGGTTCTGACAAAAAAGTATTGGCCACGCGGTTTTTGGTGTCGATGCCATCAGTTTT
>JAITRI010000008.1 GCA_031288455.1 Puniceicoccales bacterium | reverse complement strand
TTTTTTTGTTTAAACTTTCCGAAAAAATCGCTCAATGCATGCCACGCATGCGACCTTTGAACGTCGGCAAAATTATCATTGCAGCGCTGTTGATTATTTCACTGCCGCGCTGCCTGGTTGGAGATGCAGCATCCGCCGACCAGGTTGAAAATGACACAGCTGCGAATGAAGAAAACGTAGAAAGCGGCACAGACAAATCGAATGGTGAGGCGCATCCCGCGAAAAAATTGAATGCCAGTTTCATGGAAACATTCCTCATATCATCGGAAATGAACACCGCCTATGAAAATGCCATCGACGTCATCTATGGAACTGGGAATGTGCAGGAATTGCGACATTCGATCACAAATCTGCGGAGACTGATCGCAAATAATCCGGAAATTGTGTTGGAATACATCGATGAATTTTTTGAGGCGCTGGAAAAATATTGCGACGATGATTCGCAAGCCTTCGATCAAAAAACACTGGAGACCGCGGAAGATTTTTTGACCACGCTGTACAAAAAAGTTGCCGATGAGCTTCTCAATCACATAGGTGATTAGAATGCATATGAAAGAACTGGACGGAACAAATTTTGACGATGCGCTGCGGCAATCTCCCATTGTTGTTGTGGACTTCTGGGCTCCCTGGTGCGGCCCATGCCGTGCGATGTCGCCAGTGATTGAGCAGGTTGCCGATGAAATTGGTCAGTTGGCATTGGTCGCAAAGATCAACATAGACGATGCTCCGGATTTAGCGGAGAGATTCGATGTAATGTCGATTCCAACGGTGATATTTTTCAAGCAGGGCAACGAAGTAAAACGCACGAGCGGCATGGCAACAAAGGCGGACATTGTGGCGACCATAAATTCTCTGTAGGTGCGCGCGACTTTTACTGCAAACGGCGACAATTGGCGTTTGACAACGTGCGACATGTCTTAGAGTGATTTCCAAGAACACACTATGAGTAGCAGCAAATTTATATACGAATTCGGCGCGAAGACGGACGGCGATGCCACCATGCGCGCACTGTTGGGCGGAAAGGGAGCAAATCTCGCGGAGATGTCAAAGATCGGACTGCCCGTCCCGCCGGGTTTCACGATCACCACTGAAGTTTGCGCCGAATACTATAAAAATGGGAAAGTTTTACCAGTCGCCGTGTGGGAAGGAGTGAAAGTGGCATTGGGCAATGTGGAAAAGCAGCAGGGGAAATTTTTCGGAGATGCCAAAAATCCGCTGCTATTTTCCGTGCGCTCCGGAGCGTGCGAGTCAATGCCGGGCATGATGGACACCATTCTGAATCTCGGATTGAATGACGAAACTGTGATTGGGCAGGCGGAGAGGAGCAATAATCCGCGCTTTGCCTATGACTGCTACCGCAGATTTATACAGATGTACGGCGATGTTGTGATGGGAATTCACGCGGCGAATGACGAATCCAAAGATCCATTTGAGGAGATATTGGCGGATGTAAAATCCCGCGCTGGCGTGCACAGCGATCCGGATTTATCGGCGGAGAACCTGAAGGATGTCATCGCGCGCTACAAGAAATTAATTTCCGAGCACACTGAGTCTGCATTCCCGCAGGATGTTTTCGAGCAGCTGAAGGGCGCCATCGGAGCAGTTTTCGAGTCGTGGCACAATGAGCGCGCCGTCGTCTACCGCAGAAAATATAATATTCCTGCGGACTGGGGCACTGCCGTCAACGTGCAGAGTATGGTATTCGGCAACATGGGAAATAATTGTGCCACCGGGGTCGCATTCACGCGCAACCCGGCGAATGGAGAAAATACATTTTACGGAGAATATTTAATAAATGCGCAGGGAGAGGATGTCGTTGCCGGCATCAGGACGCCGCGAGCAATAGCGGACTTGAGGAGCGATATGCCGCAAGTTTTTGATCAGCTGGTGAATGTCTGCAAAACGCTGGAACATCACTTCCGCGACATGCAGGATTTCGAGTTCACCATCGAAAATGACAAGTTGTACATGCTGCAGACGAGAAATGGGAAGCGCACCGGATTGTCGGCTGTGCGCATCGCCATCGAGATGGTCGACGAGGGCCTTATCGATAGGGAGACCGCCATCGGTCGCATCCCAGCTGATTCCGTTGCATCGCTGCTTGTTCCTGTCTTCGACACCGATGGAAAAAGTCGGGTTAAGAAGATCGCATCAGGATTGCCCGCCGGTCCAGGCGCCGCATCCGGCAATGTGTACTTTTCCGCGAAAAGGGCGGAGGAGATGCACGCCAGGGGAGAACGCGTGATCCTGTGCCGCACGGAAACCTCCCCGGAGGATATTCGCGGCATGTTGGCGGCGGAGGGGATCGTCACAAGCCACGGAGGTGTCAGTTCCCACGCGGCACTCGTTGCTCGTCAGATGGGAAAAGTGTGCGTATGTGGTGCCGGGGACCTTATCATCGACTATGCCAAAAGGCAAGTATCCGCAGGTGGTGTGACGGTCAGAGAAGGGGAACCACTTTCCATAGATGGCACGACGGGCGAGATATTCGTTGGTCTCGTGGAGACTGCGCCGTCGGAAGTGACGCAGGTGCTGAGCGGTGAAATGTCGGCGGAAGAAAGCTATACGTTTCGGATTTTCGATGCAGTGATGAAGTTGGCCGACAACTATCGCAGGCTCGGCGTGCTGACAAATGCCGACACTCCCAAGCAGGCGGCCATGGCGATCCGTCTTGGGGCCGAGGGAATTGGTCTCTGCAGGACGGAGCACATGTTCTTCGAGGGTGAGAGGATAGATTACATGCGCGAGATGATATTGGCCGACAACGCGGAGGATAGGCGGAGAGCATTGGCGCGGTTGAGGCCTCTGCAGCAGGGCGACTTCGAGGAAATTTTCCGCGAAATGCGCGGCCATCCTGTCACCATACGACTGCTGGATCCGCCGCTGCACGAATTTCTACCGCACGAACAGGGTGCCATAGAAGCTCTCGCAAAGAAACTTGGAAAAAATGCGGCCGACTTGAAGCTGCGCGTGGAATCAATGTCGGAAAGTAACCCGATGCTTGGATACCGCGGCTGTCGGTTGGGAATTTCATACCCTGAAATCACGGAAATGCAGGTAACGGCGATCTTTGAGGCCGCTGCAAACGTGAAAAAAGATGGAATCGACGTGAATCCGGAGGTGATGGTCCCGCTGACGACATTTGCGGCGGAATTCAAAAATCAGGCGGAAATCATTCACCGCGTCGCCGCCGAGGTGAAGAAAAGGCTCGGCTGCGATTTTTCCCATAGAATCGGGACGATGATAGAGATCCCGCGCGCATGCCTCAGGGCCGGAGAAATTGCGGAAGATGCCGAATTTTTCAGCTTTGGCACCAATGATTTGACGCAGACTACGCTCGGCATGAGTCGCGACGATGCCAATGGATTTCTTCCGCAGTACCTGGAGCGGGAAATAATAAAAAATAATCCATTCGCCACAATCGATGAATTGGGCGTTGGCGAGCTGATAAAAATTGCCTGTGAGCGTGGGCGAGCGGCGAGAAAGGATCTGAAAATCGGCATCTGCGGCGAACACGGCGGAGATCCGGAATCCGTAAAATTATGCAGCAAAATCGGGCTATCATATGTCAGCTGTTCTCCAAATCGCGTGCCAATCGCGAAATTGGCAGCTGCACAGGCGGCACTTGCCAAGTAACGCGTTCGACTGCGATGCCCCACAATTATTTTAAGTCGGCACTGTAACCTGTGTTCTCATGTTTCATTTGAACACATGAATCCTGGTATCGCTGCGCCGCCGGCCCCCATTGAGTCAGCCGTAGCCCCGGAAAAGATGTGCGCAGTTCCAGCTTTGCACACCTTCACCTCCGTCCGCGGCGGCCGTGTTTTTTAGTTCTCCGATTCCTTTGTTTTTAGACCTCCTAGACCTTCGACGATTTTATCTTTAGTTTTCGTTTCCCGGAGACTTCCGCCATCGTTCGCGGAGCGGGTGTGAAAAATTGTAGGCGCGCCGGAATGGGAAGTGGCACAGGATTTCACACGCGAAGCGATCCGCATCCGCTGTGCGGATGCGGCGGGTACAGGGGGCTACGCCCCTGCCCGCCGGAGGCGCAAACAAAAACGGCGCCGTATTTTTAGAGGAAAGTCAGCGGCGGCCGTGTTTTTTAGTTCTCCGATCCCTTTGTTTTTAGACCTCCTAGACCTACGATGATTTTATTTTTAATTTTCGTTTCCCGGAGATTTCCGTCCTCGCGCGCGAAGCGATCCGCATCCGCGAAGCGGATGCGGTGGGCGCATGGGCTGCGCTCCTGCCTGCAGGAGGCATAAAAATAGAACACC
>JAITRI010000004.1 GCA_031288455.1 Puniceicoccales bacterium | reverse complement strand
TCGGCTGTGGTTTGCCACCAATAATTTCCCGCAGTTTGAGAAGCTTTGGCGTGACCACGTTTTTTGCAATCCAAAGAATTGATTTTTTCGCCACAGAAAAGCACTCAGCGAGCAATTTCAAATCATTCATTGTGTTATCATTATGCTTGTGTGTAATTTCATTTAAATTCATATATCCCTCCAGGTATGCGATATGCACTATACTATTTTTGGCAAGAAGTCAAGGCAAAGATGTAAAAACTTTGCCAATTTCCGCGGGATGAACGGAAAATAGTGAAACATACACCAAACAGCGGTCGCCTTTGAGCCAACCGATACCTTTACTCATTATTTTTGGCCAGCCGTGCCGCCAAAAAGATGCGCGCAGCTCACCAGTAGGGACGGAAAACATGCCGCATCACCATTGGAGATGAGCAGCAGCGGCGCGCTTTCTATGGGCATCCAACGCATCCGCGATCGAATATCCAACGACAATGTCAGCCACACCGATGCGAATGCCGGCTATCAGTGACTCCGAAACGGTGACACGCGTGCGAAGTTTCCTGTTGAGCATCCTTTCGAAATGCTTGCCTATGGCAGACGCAGCGGCATCCGATAATTTCCCGCGGTGTTCAATTTTTAGAGATGTCAGCGCGATGTGTTTTTCGAGAGCGGAAAGGTAGGCGGCGATTATGCTCCTCAATCTTACTCCGCCGTACGTTTCCTTCAGCACGCGCACGACCAGCATCACCCTTTCATCGCTCACCAGCGAATCATTGTCCAGTGAAATCGTGACGAGTCCATTGGCAAGGCGTCGAAGACTGTTGTGCAGATTTTCCACGGCAATCACTGCAAATTTTCAGAAAGCAGCATTTTTTCGGCAGACGCGGCGTATTCGTTGCGCTGCTCTTCGCTCATCTGCGACTGCAGCACGCGTTCGGTGATATCCGCAACAAGCAGTCCGATCTCTCCCTTTGCCTCCCTAATTACCTGTTCGCGGATGTGCACGGCTTCACGCTTTGCGCTGGCAACCATATTATCCGCCAGCTGGCGCGACTCCACCTTGCCCTGTTCCAAAATTAACTTTGCGTCATTCTTCGCAGATTTAATGATGTCGCCCGCTTCTTTTTTCACAACCTCAATTCTCTCCGCACGCGAACTCTCGAAGACGTCAATTTCCTTGCGCATCCTATCGGCGTATTCCAACCCAGATTCTATCTTTGCGCGCCGTTCATCCATCAGGCGCACAACGCTCCTGAATCCGAATCGATAGAGCAAGTACGAAACCACGGCAAAATTCAGCGATTGGACAACCAATAGATGCCAATCGACTCCGAATGTGCGCAGGAGTTCCCCGAAATCAATCATGGAAATGATTTGCATGGCGGTAAAATTGTGCGATTGGACGCCGACTACTTCGAAAAGAACAGGGCGTAAAACGCTATTGCTTCCGCCAGAGCCATGCCAAGAATCGATTGCACCAGCACTTTCCCGGATGCTCCCGGGTTACGGCCGACGACATCGACCGCTTTCGTCCCGACACAGGTAACACCTATGGCGGCAGTGGCACATCCAACGGCCTGCACAATTCCAACGGCGATATCCTTGACGTTCCCTGTCAACTCAGCTATTACTTCAAACATAGAACCCACCTTTTTAAAACTCCACACGATGCTCGTGGTCGCCGTGATTGCACACCAATCCGACGTAAACGGACACCAATAACGTGAAAACAAATGATTGAATTATTGCAACAAGAAATTCTAAAAAATAAAACGGCAGCGGTATTAAATAGGATAAATAATTTACAACGGGTATATTTTTCAGAATGCTGGAGAACCCGTACATGTTATGCAATAAATTTTCTCCGCCAAACGTGTTCCCAAACAGTCTAAAGGATAGCGAAATGATTCTGCAGAGAATCGAAATGCACTCGATGAATCCCACAGCGAAGAATATGAAGAATAGTATGCCGTATATGACCGATGAAATCTCGGATTTGTCAGCTTTGTTGCCAAAAATTTCAAAATACAGCGCCTTGACTCCGGCGCATCTTACGCAGAAATATGCCCACGCGAGAAATGCAACCACAGCAAGCGCAAGCGTTGTGTTAAGGTCAGCATTGGCTGGCCTGAAAAATGCCCTAAATTCGCCGTTTATGCGGACGCCGATGCTCCCTATTCCCGGCAACAATCCTCCGACATTCTGCAGCAGTATGAAGAAAAAATATCCCAGCAGACATGGAAAAACGGTGGCGAATGCTCCGCGCCCAACGACCGGCTCAACTATGTCACGCAGTCCGCCGACAATCGATTCGATGACCGACTGTCCAACCGATGGAATCGTCTTCACTCCTCCCCTCAGAGCAAATCTCACGGCCAACACAATTGCAGCCGAAATTATCCAGCTGAAAATCACAGAATCCGTCACAGGAAAATTTCCGATGGAAAACATCACCGCCGGAGAAACGCTGACTCCTTCCCCGTGCCCCGAGCAGAACGACGCACAGGGGAACATCACCGCAAAAGCAAAAAATGTCGATAATTTTGCGAAAAAACTCCCCGCTGCACACCTCACAATACTCCAGCGGAGTGAAATGTTTTGCAAAAAAATTGCAAGGAAATGCATCGACAATGGAGATTTTTCGACGCTAAAAACCCTGGCGCCGTGGACTTTTATTTATGCCTCCGTGGTTCCGACGATTTCCGGCCTCTTACGCGCGAAGCGGTCCGCATCCGCTTTGCGGATGCGGCGGATGCAGGGGCTGCGCCCCAGCCCGCCGGAGGCGCAAGCTGAGTCCGAATGCGCAAGCATGAGGGCGGGGGCATGGACATGGCCTAGCGTTCAGGATTCGAATTCTTTAGGTGTAATTTTTTAGATTTTAATATTCCTTTTAGGCCCGACAATGCGTTGCCCCCGATTTGTTTTACCCTGTTTCCGGTGCGCTCGATTGCATTGAGAGAGACATTTTTCACGGCATTGGCACTGCCAAGCGTGGACTCAGCTATGTCGGCAATGGATGAGATTATCATGTCCGGAAGAAATGATATCCCGTGCTTGACAAGATCGTTAACAAGTCGCTTCCGCAGTATCGCGAGATCTGACACATCCGTGAACTCGCCGCGGTACTTGATATCGTATGTTTTTTTGAATTTTTTCTCCTCATTTACGATGTAAATTTTGTCAATGTACACGCTAAATTTTTTCAGAAGCAGTGATTTTTTTTTGCCGCTGCGGACGGCCGCAGCCTGCGCTTTTTTTTCACTTTTCTCTCTTTTTTTTCCGCTGCGTGTGATCTTTTGTTCGACGTCGTGGCCATGCGGCTGTGCTTTTCTGTGCAAATTTTTCTCGAACAGCGAGCAGTTGTCGGCGCCCTCGAACCCCGTCACGATTGAAATGTGATCCACGTCGATGTCGACCTCTTCAATGACAAGCGTATTTTTGAATAGGCTTGCGACGTCAACATCGGCGAAAAGGCGGCGAATGCGCATGAAATTTTCATCGTCGAACGCGTGCGATGGATTTTTTATTTCCACATCGCCGAAGTCGATGCGGCCCTCGAAGAGTGATCCGTTGGATTTTCCGATTTTGGTGGTGAACGCGGATGCCTTTGTCAGTGCCGTTTCCGCGAAACGAGGGACCCACAGGTTGCCGGACGCCATGATGACCAGTAGGGCAAGCGTGGCTATTAGCGCCAATTTCAGCAGCAGCCTACACACCAAGCGCACGGGGCAAAGCAGCAGATTGCAGAGCATCTTAATCACAGAGTGCTAACCATAAGTACAATTTAAAATTTTCCAAGAACATTTCGCGTAACATTTTTATTGACACGATTTCCCCATGGGGTAAACTGAGCGCATGGGGATTGTGGCGAGAGCAAAATCTGGCGCGCAGGTGACTATGGAGGACCTGCTGTTTTTCCGTGACTTCTGCAAAAGTTTTTCGCTGTGTGCGATGAAGGGAATCTGGGGTGAATTTTCATTTTGGTTCCGTTGCATTCTTCCGAAGCTTTTCAAAGACGCCTATGTGGCGACATTTGGGAAACTTCCGATAACGGTGCCGCTGCCGGAGGGAGCATTGCTGGACTACAGGCACGAGATGGACGAAATGCATGCGAAAGTTAAAGTAGAAGCGGACAGGTGCATGGAAAATTCGGCCAAGGTGCTGAATACGCTGCAGGGAATGGCAAAGGAGACGCATCGCATAGTGGCGGAACAGAAAAAGGTTTTCAGCTATGCGGGAATGCGCATCGGGGAGCCAAACCCGATCGCGGAATTGACCAGGGACACAATCACGATCATAGATGACATTGCGGAATTTTCTAGGAAGCACGAGATTAAAATGTGCGAAGAGGCCGGCTTTGTGCCGAAGGAGGGATGGGAATTGGCCCTCGCGCGTTTGGATGGAGATTCAAAGAAAGGCGGCACGATGGGAGAAATTTCAAACGTGCTACTCCACAGGGACGACACCGATTTCGAAGATATCCTGGAGGATGCTTCCGCTGCCGATTCGAGTGGTTGTGCAGGAAAGAAAAATGATGCCGCCGCGCTAAAAAGCAGTGGTAAAGCGGTCGTTAGAAGGGTAAAAATTTAACGGAGAAATACAATGGCGACAGTTGCTTCAGTGGACGCTGATGGATATAAGGTCACAAATGTGGCGATAGACGCCGTGCAGAATGATTTTCTGGACCTGAGCAGCGCGCTTGGGAAAACATTTTATCTGCTGGAAGGCACCTATGACCAGGTGGTACTGGAGAAAATTTTTACAATAATCTACAGTAGCAGCAATAAAACCGCGGTTGAAAACGCAACCAATGCGCTTGCAACTGCTGAAAAAAATAAGGAGTTGGTTGAACAATTGTACTATGCTCTGAATAACTTCACTGGAAGTGACTATTCATCAATAAGCGGCTATTCCACCAGTGGCATCGTTCCGACTTCCGGTGGAACATCATGCACAGCAGCCGCTGATGGACTACTGACATTTTTCAAAAGCGTCCTTACGGCTGATGAATACGATTACTATTCAGAGGTTGGGAAAGTTCTTGCAGCCCTAACTGCGACAGGATTGGGATCTCTGCTTGACAGCAGCATTTCAAATTTGCAATCAGCCGTAAATAGCGCCACATCCACGGCCAATCAGAGTACATTCAGTGGTCTTGGCACGCTAATATCCACGCTAACCACAGAAAAATCCGATCTTGAAACTCAAAAATCTAATCTTCAAGCACAACTGGATGCGATAACGGGCACGACAGCCAGTGATTTGGCGAAAAAAGAGGAACTGCAGACCCAGATAAGTGGTTTAACAACAAAAATAAATAATTTGGGCACCGCCATAACCAAAGTGACGGCGCTTCAAAGTAGTGGATTGGATTTTTCCCTCTACTCCACCGCATTGACAGAATTGCAAAATGCGGATACGGCATTGACAGCTGCGCAGACGGCCTACGATGCGGCAAAAACGGCAGTCACGACTGCAAAAAATGGCCAAGTTTACGACTATACGGGCAACCTGGAGGCCGCTCAGGCAAAATTGGATGATGCAAAGACAAAACTGGATGAGGCGGAAACTGCACGCGCGGCGGCGCTGACTGCGCTGACAAGTGCAGAATCCAACCTTTCGGGGATTGAAACGAAACTGTCGGAGGCAAAGACGGCACTGAATGCAACAACTTCTGCTCATAAAAACGATTTGGATACACTCCACAGTGCGCTGTTTAATACAAGCAATGGTCTCAAAAAGCGCATAACGGATGCTAAAACATCAGCTACAAATGCTGCGACGAACATAGCAACGGCCAAAACGGACGTGACTTCGGATGTGAGCAGTGCCATGTCAAATGCCAAAACAAAAGCTGTGGCAGCCGATAATTCTGGTGTACTTTCGCTGCGCAAACAGCTGGCGGAAGCGATCAGTGCATACAAAGCCGCAACGACGCTTGAACAGGCAGCGGCTGCATTTGCAAAAATCGAACCGACATCCAATGCTCTGGCGGCTAAACTGCAGCAAATTAGCCAAGAAAGTAGCAGTAATCTAAAAAATACAAATGGAACGACGGCGGCTCTAAGCACTTTTTCTTCTAACTATAACGGCGGCACTAGCGATGGGACGGCCACGGCTAATTCTAAGCTCGGAATTTTGAAGAAATTTGACGCATTCTACAAACAGGCGAAAAAATTACCCACCTGCGCAGACCAGATATATGCCGCCCTTATGGATACGAATATTTCGACATTTATGAAGTCGAAAATTAGCAATTTCGACACTCTAAAAGCGAATATCACAACGTACTACAGTGGTGGGACGCTGAAAAACTTGAGCGCTGCCGAATTTAAAAGTTTCGTATTAGCAGTGTCGACCCTTTTGGGAACAGCAAGCTCAAACGTGACAAGCGTCTATAATGGTCTTGTTACAGCGGAAAATACTGCTCTAACTACCTACAATAATGCAACTGCCGGATACGATGCAGATGCGCGTCCGGAAGATCTATTAAACTATTGCCTGCTGGCATCCACGCCGCAACCGGATGCACAGGGCAAATGCAAGAAAATAGCACAAATTGAAAGAGTTACCAATGATGACGGGACATATTCCTACAAGATTGTGTACAGTAGCGCCACTGTCAATCTGAACGATTCCAAAGTTTTCTCGAAGGCGGACGCCTATTCGCACACGTCACTTCCATACATGGCGTTAGCTATCATGTATGAGAAAACGTGTATCCAGCAGATATCACTGCTTATGCAGTTGGATGCCATAGAGATGATCAACGCGGCCATAGAAGAAAATAACAAGATGATGCGCGCCCTTACGTGGATGTACGATAAAGTCTACTCTCACGTCAGTTTAAATCAAAAAAATGGTTCCGCAGGAATTGCTTCGAGCGATCTACAGAGCGCAACGGGCGTAAAAATGGCTGATCTGGATGCATACCTCAAAAAGATTTCAGGTGGCTCTACGGGCCTGTGCGGAACAACATCAAATTCTAATCCGGGCCAGTCGATTTGGGATAATTATTCGCCAAATTACGTACTCTACAATAATGGTTTTTATTTTGCCCAGGGACACTACGATGTGACCGGACAAAACATAAAAGATACTAAAGGGGATAATCAAAAGGATACATCCAATATCGATGTGCACGAGCAGGCCGTTCTTACGCTGATATCAAATAAGCAGGACTCCGTGAGAATATACGGCGATGAACTGTCATCCGATTCACAGATCAAAACAACGAAAATGCAGCAGTACATGCAGAACGCAAATACGGCCGTAAGTACCGCCTCACAGGTGGTGAAATCTCTCGGAGAGTATTTGAAGGCAACAATTTCCAACATACGCTAACGCCAATAACGCCGGAGAAATTTATGAAAACAGAAGAAAAAAAAGCCGCCATCGAATATAAGGAAAAGCTGCAGGAGGCGGCGGCAAATGCCATCGCCGGGAGATTCGACTTTAAGGAGTATTACGGACTTTCCGACGGTAATCTGGAATCCATATACGGCATTGGCCATGAAATGTATAAGCATAAGCAGTATGAGAAGGCAAAAGGTGTTTTTGCTCTGCTGTCGCTGCTGGAGCCAAAGTCCCAAAAATATATGTCCGCCTGCGGATCTGCTTGTTTCATGCTAAAGGACTACAGTGCAGCGGCACAGTACTTCAGAATGGCAATAATTATCGGAGATGTTACTCCGAAAATGCTGATGCGCATCGCCGAGTGCACCATAAGGCTAGATCAGGTCGACGATACGAAACGCTACCTCTCGGAACTGATACGCGTAGCTTCCAAAAAGGAATTTTTGGGCGACAAAGAATCTCAGTCCTGCAAAGTAAAAGCGGAAATGATGCTTGGTGTCATAAAATCAGCGGAAGAAAAAGAAAAAAAAGAAGCGGCTGAGAAGAGTAAAGCGGTGGGACAAAGTAATAGCAAAAAATAATATGTGGCCATGTTAGACGGTTGTTGCAGTGTAAGCGGAGGAAGTAGTACCTCATCCTGTTGCGGTGAATCATGCGGCTGCTCCACCGACGAAGGCACA
Organism: Puniceicoccales bacterium; assembly: GCA_031288455.1. GTDB lineage: Bacteria > Verrucomicrobiota > Verrucomicrobiia > Opitutales > JAIRKQ01 > JAIRKQ01. The sequence goes on along the minus strand of JAITRI010000004.1, from coordinate 2,631 downwards.
CCAATTGGTTTTTACTCCCACTACTCATCACTGCAGAGCCTGTTCAGCGAAAAAAGGGAATGCTATGCGGCTGAGATAGAAGAATTTCGCAAGCAGTATTCATGGGTTACGGAGGTGTTTGTGCTGTTTTCGCTCTTCACGGCGAAAACAATGGAAGTGACGACACTAAACATGGCGGAAGCGATAAATATGCAGCATCAGCGCCAGCGGGATCAATTTAAAGCCATGACCAACCTGCGGGACCAAATGCAAACGCTGAACGAGGAGTTGGCGGTGAAGTCTTGGGAGTCATTGGCTGGCATATCACCGAGTGGTACTCCGACGGTCGACCCTGGAATGTCCCAAAATGAACGATGCTGGGCCATTGTCGCATTTTTTATAATGATGGTGCTATTTCCTCTACTAATTGGCCCGCTCATAATTATCAGCTCCATCATGTGCATAGTCAACATGATCATCGATACAGCCATAGATGATCCAGCCAAAAAGCATCAAATTTCGAAGGTGACCAAGTGGTTTGATGCGGCTGAAATTTTCTCCAATGGAATTGTAGCCATGGCCTGCGAATGGGGCGGTAAGACGGAAAATGATCCGGAAATGCAAAAACTGAAAATGTGGTCAAAGATAGCATTTATGCTGCTTTTGGCTTTAATCATGGTGGTAATGTCCATTATACTTCTCTGTTCGCCAGCTGCGCCAGCTGCCCTGATACTAATTGCTGCGATAGCTGCATTGGTAATGGCGGCCGTGCAGATAGTAGCCGGAATAATGGAGATAAAAAGAGGCGTGGAGGCCCTCGAATTGGCAAAGTTGAGGTATAACGTAAACAGAATGGCAGCTGTCGTTGAGCAAATAAAAATGGAAGTGGAAGCCATATCCATTGAAATTGACGCGCTTGTGGAGGTGTTCACATCAAACGTGGACAGGGTGCGCGAGGAATACGAGCGTGCGGCGAGAATGCTTAAGGAATACAATGATACAAAACGCGCCGTTGCGAGAAATATAAAGGCATAGGATAATTGAATTTTTTGATGGGGAGGATTACGTATGAGTGACGTGAAAACGTATAGTGACACCACTACAGCTGGCAATGATACCAGCGTTCAGTCGTATGTGTTTGACGTCTCGCATCTTGGTGAGGCAGATAATGCTGCACTTCAAAAGTCCCTAGAAAATAAAAATATTCAATTTGAGCTTAAAGACGGCAACATCATAATAAACGCCGATAGCGTCCTGAATTCGGCTAAGCTAGTGAATGAGCTTAGGGAAAACTACGGCATTTCGTCGCTGGACATAATAGGACTTGACGATCCACACACAGAAATCATGAAAGACATAAGCCAGGAGAGTTTTTTGGCCATAGCCGGCAAAGATGGTAAGAATATGAGTATGTCCGACCTCATTGCTGAACTTTTAGCGAGCATAATCGTCACGCTTGCGGAAAAACGATCTGCGCTAGCGGAAACAAAACAGATATTTGCAAACGTTGAGCTAAACATGTCTCAGCTCGCATACGCTTTCGCCCGCGAATATGTTGAGCAAAAATTTCAAGCCGATCAAGTAAAGGCATGGGGAGAAATCATAAGCGGTGGTGTGGCTGCTTTTATGGCCGTCGTAAATTTCGCAGTAACAGCGAAAGCTGCCTCTTCTAATTCCTCCGGATCTGCTAAAGTTTCAATGGACAGTCCAAACCAAAATCCAGCACCAGCGAATCAAGAAAATATAGCGCCAGAGCAAACGAATGAAGCCCCGAAAGCGGATCCAGATGCAGCGCCAGAGCAGCAGAAACTTCAACAGGATCAGAATCCTAACAATAATCCTGCTGCTAATAATCAGAATAATCAGGACAACGTCGATGCTGGTCAAAAGGATCAAGTCGATAAACAGCTTCAGGATGGCCTGGATAAGCAGGAGGCGATGAATAAGGCCGAGAAGAATGCAAAAACCACCGCGGATGACGACAAACCGGAGAAGAAACAGATCGGAAGAGGTCCTCTTGATGGATTAGATCAAATATCCAAGGGAACTTCTAATCTTATTGCGGCGGAGCATGAAAGGGATTCAATGCTTGCAAAAATTGAACAGGACAAATTGGAAGCATTTATTGGTGGCCTTAGAGGTCAGATTAGTGGGCTTGATGACTCGATAAGATCGTGCAAGTCGCTCATTGATACGATTATCGGTTTGATTAAAGAAGTTTATACTAGTGCACATGATACAGCAATGAGCGTGAGCAGGAACATATGAGTGCACAATCGGCGATGGAAAATATGTGAAACGCGTTGTCTCAATTCAGCCAAATGTATCCTAAAACGAAAGTGCAATCATGCCATGCGAATGTGTATCCCCAGGAGGTGTCAACAGCGATACCGATGAACCGGGCCCAACCGGCGACGATAATCAAACATTTGAAAATGGCAGAGCCCAGGAGGTGATATCATCCTATTCCTGGGAATGGTTCACGTCGCACACTACGCACGTATCTGGAGAAGGGCAAACTGGTTCATCCGAATCGACAACCTCATCATCGTCCATAGATGCCGTCGGAGGAGGAATCACGCGCCAGGAAGCGATGGCGGCAACCAATATTCTGGAGGGGAGCAGCGGACGTCTGATGAAATGCTCATTGGA
>JAITRI010000088.1 GCA_031288455.1 Puniceicoccales bacterium | reverse complement strand
TTACTTTCGGCTTCCTTTTTCAAGTTATCGATAGAATTCTGCATATTTTCATTGGACTTTTCCAGAGCAACATTTGATTCCTTTTGTTTCTCGGATAATGCAGACAGCTGCGCATTGATGTTTTTTAGATCTTCTTGCGCGCTTTCCAGATCTGCGTTTATTTTTTCCAAATTCTCCACACTCTGATTCAATTCTTTGTTCTGCTCTCCTAAAGCATTGATATTTTCGGCCTGTTCGCCAATGGACGTTCTTTGCTCCTCTATTGTTTTCTTATTACTCTCTACTATAGCAGCAGCCTGCTCCAGCTCGCCCTTTAGAATAACAGCATTGGCCGTTGCCCAGGCAATGTACAGCAGAAATGCTACGCCGCAGACAATGGCGGCTGCCAGCGGAGAAAACGCAAGGCTTATTGCCAAAGATGCTGCCGCAACAATGACAGCAATCCCTGCCAATAGGAAGATCTGCTTTAAAAATTCGCAAAAAATCTTCTCGTCAATCCCGATCGCTTTAAGCGCGGGCCTAATTATTAATTTGAATATTGTTGAGTCCGTTATTTTACCAATCATTCTGTCAATGAACGCCTCATATCTCGAGTACAAATTTGCGGATTGCTGCACCTCGCTGCTACCACTATCGGCAGCTACCTTGGTCCCCGCTTCAGAAATCTGCGCGCTCGCTGCTGATTCCGCTGCATTCACGCTCTGCTGCGCGGTTACCGCTTTCGTTTTAATGGATGTAGCCGTACCATGTCCGTGCGCATCTACGCTGCCAGTTGTGTTTTTTGTTATTTCCGCTACGCTGCTTTGTGTATTTTGCGTTTCCGTATAGTTTTCCGTGGGAACTTTCTCTCCAGTCTTTTTCTGAACATTTGGGAGTTCTGTGTTAACCATCCTAATATCTGAGGAATTTGCTGCCTCCGTCTTTTCTATGCCATCCGAAGGTTTGCTTGCGCTGACTTGCTCTGAGCCGTTTATCATAATCACACTCCAGTTGGGTAATGTATCAAAATTTTACAAATAGTCAATATGTCATGTGAATTTTTGTGATGATTTCTCCGTTCGCGGCAATGCCGCCGCTTGGATATTCAATTTTCGCGCAGATGGCGGCAATGTGCAGACGCAATGGCCGCGTGACAAATTTATTGCAAATTTTCACGGCCGCTTAGATTGTCGCCATGGAACATAAAGTCGCTCTTGATTTCGAAAAACCGATACAGGATCTCGCAAACCAACTTGAGATCTTGGCCAAACGTGCGGCCGAGTCCGCTGGCGCGCATTCCGACGAGAACGACGCGATTGCTGCCAAGATGGAAGCGTTGAAGGTGGAAATGGATGCCGCAAAATGTAAAATATATAAAAATTTGACCGAATGGCAGAGGGTGCAATTGGCCAGACATCCGCTGCGGCCCTATGCGTTGGACTACGTGTCGAGAATTTTCAGCGATTTTCAGGAATTGCACGGCGATAGGCTGTATGCCGATGACCAGTCGATGGTGGGCGGCATCGCACGTTTCGGAAATGAATTTATCATGGTAATCGCTCAGCAAAAGGGGCGCACCATAAAGGACAACATTCAGCGCAATTTCGGCATGCAAAACCCCGAAGGCTACCGGAAGGCCATGCGGCTGATGAAATTGGCGGCGAGATTTGGCATGCCAATAGTCGCATTCGTTGATACTCCCGGAGCATTCCCCGGCATCGAATCCGAAGAGCGCCATGTGGCCGAGGCGATCGCCGTAAACCTCCGCGACATGATGCTGCTGCGGACTCCAATCATCGCCGTTGTCATAGGAGAAGGCGGGTCCGGCGGGGCGCTTGGCATCGCCATTGCCGACAGGGTTTTGGTTATGGAAAACTCATACTACTCCGTGATTTCCCCGGAGGGATGTGCCGCCATTCTTTGGGGCGACAGGACAAAAGCTCCCGAAGCGGCGGAAGCGCTGCGTCTATGTCCGCAGAAACTGGTGGAATTCGGCGTTGCGGACGAGATAATAGAGGAGCCTCTCGGAGGTGCGCACAATGACTACGATGGCGCCGCCGACGCGATTGCCGAAGCCATAGGCAGGAATCTTGTGCCGCTGAAGAAACTGAAAGGCGATGCGATGCTGCAGTCGCGCTACGAAAGATTCCGCAAAATCGGAATTTTTAGCACAGCAGCGGCTGCGCAGTAGTTTCGAGCGATGTCACACTGGCCCAACCGCGCCGCTGTGTCAATCGCATCATTTCTAATCATTGACGGAGGTTGTTCCGGCAAAATCACTGACGCACTGTGCCAATGTTTCCGTCACCTGCAAAAATTCATTTGCCTCCTCAGGATAATGCTTAAACCAGCTCAGATCCATTTTCTGCTCGGAAGCAGCATTCTTGTCACCCATAGTGCCCATAAGTTTACTTTTCCACCGGCGGGTGTCAAGATAAAATTTTGCCATCAAAGCGCCGCAGTGTCCGCCTGGAGATGCTGCAGCTTGGCCGCCGCGAGCGTATTGTGCATGAGCATGGCGACCGTCATCGGCCCGACGCCGCCCGGGACTGGGCTTATGGCATAGCACATGTCGCGAATTCCGTCGAAGTCCGCATCGCCGAATATCCTGTACTTGCCGGCATTTGGATCGAACTCGCGGTTTATTCCAACATCCACAACGACGACACCCGGTCGCAGCATGTGTTTTTTTAGGAAAAACTTCTTCCCAATTGCGATGACGATGATGTCGGCCATTGCCGTGAGGCTTGCTAAATTTTTCGTTCCCGAGTGGCACAGCGTAACGGTGCCGTTAAAATTTTCCGATTTTTGCGACAGCAGTATGGAAAGCGGACGTCCAACGATGCAACTTCTTCCCAGCACGACTATGTGTTTCCCTGAAATTCCTATGCCAAATTCGCGCAGCAGCTCGCAAATCCCCAGTGGTGTGCAGGAAATGAAACCATCGGATGCTCCACGCACAAGCTTCGCAATGCTGCGATCGCTGAATCCATCAACATCCTTTTCGGCGGCTATGGCGTTGAAAACGGTGCTCTGCATGGAATTATCCGGCAGCGGCGCCTGGACAATTATTCCACTGACGGACGGATCCGCGTTCAGACGTTCGATGGTCCCAAGGATATCTCCAATCGTTGATTTAGCCGTCAATCGAACCAACTGTGCATCGATTCCGAGGGCACGGGCGCGCGTCAACTTGTTTCGCACATAGATTTCGGAGGCCGAGTTATCGCCCACGAAAACAATGGCAAGTTTCGGCCTAATTTGCAGGGAAGAAATTTCTTCGCCGATGCGCAGCAAAATTCGTTTCGCCGCGGCGGTGCCATCCAAAATAATCGCCATGCCATGAGATGGCTAATGATTTGCGGCCCCAATTCAACTAAAATACCGCCCAGGACCATCGGTGCAATTTTTTGCATTGCAATTTGCGACCGCGGCGCCAGTTGCATTTTAAAATCGGTGATGTCGCACATGGGCACTAAAATTTATCGCGCGGGTGGAATTTTCTATAGCCCGAGACGAGGCGTTTTCTGTCGACGGCCGTATAAATCTGCGTCGTTGAAATGTCGGCGTGTCCCAACATTTCCTGAATGGCGCGCAGATCCGCTCCATTTTCCAGGAGATGCGTGGCGAATGAGTGGCGCAATGTGTGCGGAGTCGCCGCCTTTGCTATGCCGGCCAACTGCATGTGTTTTCGGAGATGCAACCACACCGTCTTCCGCGACAATTTGCGCCCCGTGATGCCGATGAATAGCGTGCCATCGGTTTTTGCGGTTACAAACTGCGGTCGCACGTCCGCCAAATATTTTTCCAATTTCTCCTTCGCAGCGGATCCAAATGGAACGATTCTCTCCCTTGAGCCCTTGCCGTAGACGCGAATGAATCCGTTTTCCAAATCGATGGCCTGTATTTTGATGGCGCACAATTCAGACACTCGCAGGCCGCTGCTGTACATCAGTTCGAACATTGCTCCGTTGCGCATGAGCAGCGGATCGCCAAGGCAATTCATTTCCAAAAGCTTTGACACCTCATCTCCGCTCAAGACTTCGGGAAGTTTCCTAGAGCACCTCGGACTTTTTAGGAGCTTTACAATTTCCAAATCCGCAATTTTCTCGGCCTTCGCAAATTTCGCAAATGAGCGCAACGCCGATAGTTTTCTCGCCGCGGTCGCCGGCGAATGCCCACTTTTCTTCATGTGCGCCAACCAATCGCGCAGCGTTTCAATGGCAACCGATTCCCAGTCGCAGATGCCGCGTTCGGCGAGAAATGCTACCAGAGAATTCAGGTCATTTTCATAGCCGGCAATTGTATTTTCTCCGCTTCCCTTCTCCAGTTCCATGTGCGCGAGAAACGAGTCAACGGCGCCGCTTAGCTTGGGTCGAGCATCATTCATTCGCATCCATGACGCTTATTTGTGCGCGAAATTCATCCCGCAGCAGCGATTGAACATTCTGCGACAGGCGAGATTTATGACCCGCCGAATCGTCGGCAGCGGCGGAGTTCTCCGTTTTTCCGGCGGCGGTGGCGCGCAGCGCGCGAATGTCTCCTATTATTGCATCTATGGCGCGGGACTGCCCGCGTTCGGCGGCGCGCAGCAGCGCCGTTTCGAAGTTGACAGTTTCCGAAATGCCAGTCCTGAGGAGCTCCTTCGATGCATTTATTTCCTCGAGAATGCGAATCATTCTATCCGGATATGTTCCGTCGCCGTCCAAAATATTTGCCAGCTGCTCGTGAACTCTCGTTTCAACGTCGCACAGAACGCGGTACATGTCGCAGTTCCGCTGCGAGATTTTGTGCGCAATGGCGATGAGTTTGCCGTAGTCCCCAAAGTACATGGCGCCGATAATGTCATCGATCGTCCCACTGTCAGCAAGGCCATAGGCCGCATTGACGTCATTCGCAGTCACCTCTCCCCCGCAGAATGTTAGCATTCGGTCGAGGATCGATTCCGCATCGCGGACACCGCCGTTTGCCAGCCTGGCGATTGTCTCCAGCGCGTCCCGTGACACATTTGCGCTCTCCGCCGCAACTATTTCCGATAGTTTTCCAACCAGCACATCCTTCGGGACAGGACGGAATGAAAACCGTTGGCAGCGCGACGCTACAGTCGGCGGAACTTTGTGCGCATCGGTGGTCGCAAAAATGAATTTCACGTGCGGCGGAGGCTCCTCCAATGTTTTGAGCAGCGCATTGAAGGCGGCGTTGGACAGCATGTGCACCTCGTCGATGATGTATATTTTATAGCGGCAGAATGTCGGCGCATAGCGGCATTCCTCCCGCAGATCGCGTATCTGTTCGACGGAATTGTTGGAGGCGCCGTCTATTTCTATCACATCGAGACAGTTTCCGGACGCAATCGCCAGCGAAATTTCATCGCCGCTGTCAAAGTCCACCGATGGTCCATTTTTTGCGTTCAATGCCGCCGCCAACAGGCGTGCCGTTGTTGTTTTTCCCGTGCCCCGCGGCCCAACAAATAAATAGGCATGCGCCACTCTCCCGGAGAGTATGGCATTCGTCAGGGTTGTGACGATGTGCGACTGGCCGATGATTTCGCCGAATGTCTTCGGTCGCCAGCGCAGCGCGATGACTCTGTAGGAATTCACATTCTTTTCTAACCCTCCCGCTGTGGACTCTGCCGGCATTTTTCCGACATCCTGAGAAATATCACAGCAAAGTAAAGCGATATTGCCCAAACAATTCGCAAAATAATCCGCGGCGAAGATTTAAATATCCGGATGCATGCCTCTGAAATCGTGCGCCAGTTCGAACTCATTGGCGAGCGCCAAAATCTCATGCTCGTGGAATGGCCTGCCTATGATTTGCATGCCGATTGGCAGTCCGGTTTTTGAAAATCCGCAGGGAAGCGATAGTCCGCATGCGCCCGCCAAGTTGACGGATATGGTATATATGTCACTCAGATACATCCGCATGGGATCCGCAATTTTTTCTCCGATTTTAAATGCTGCGCTTGGAGTCACCGGCGTGATCATCGCATCCACATCGGTGAAAACTCGCATGAAATCTCCGCGTATCATCGTGCGCACCTTCTGCGCCCGCAGATAACAGGATTCGAAATTCTCGCTGCTGAGAACGTATGTCCCCAGCATGATTCTTCGCTTCACCTCCGCCCCAAACCCTTCTCCGCGCGTCTTGAAGTATATGTCAATGGCATTTTGCGCCGCGGCGGATCGATAGCCGTACCTGATGCCGTCGAATCTCGCCAAATTCGCCGACGCTTCCGCGGTCGCGATGACGTAGTACACCGGAATGGCGTATTCTATCGTCGGCAGTGAAACTTCCACGATTTCATGCCCTCCGCTTCCGTAAAAATCGATGGCCGCTTCTATCGCCCGCCTGATTTCCTCATCCAGTCCGTCTCCAAAGCACTCCTTCGGAATCCCGATTCTCTTCACCCGCGAATGATTGGAAAGTTCGGCGCCGTAATCCCTTTTTTCGAACGGATAGCTGGAGGAATCGCGCTCGTCATGGCCGGAAATTATCTGAAATAGTGAGGCAACATCGGCAACCGTCCGACCGAATTGTCCCACCTGGTCGAGGGAGCTGGCGAATGCCACCAGTCCATACCTGCTTACGGCACCGTAGGATGGTTTCAGCCCAACAATTCCGCAGAATGCTGCCGGTTGGCGGACGGATCCTCCGGTGTCGCTCCCGAGCGCCAATATCGCTTCTCCCGCCGCAACGGCCGCTGCGCTCCCGCCACTGCTTCCTCCGGGCACCCTGGAAATGTCCCACGGATTTGCGACATTCCCGAAGTGTGAATTTTCATTGGACGACCCCATGGCAAACTCGTCCATGTTCAATCTTCCCCACAGCACACATCCGGATTCGCGCATGCGCTCCACGACCGTCGCGTCGTATGGGGAAACATACCCACTAAGAATTTTTGAGCCGCATGTCATCGGCTGTCCACGCTCCGCAATGAGGTCTTTAATGCCGATCGGAATGCCGTCGAGAGCACTCATTTTCCTGCCTGATTTCCGCCTCCTGTCGGATGCAATCGCTTCGCGCATCGTCTTTTCCTCGTCGAAGTGAATGAACGCGTTCAGCTTTTTGTCGACCAGCTTCGTCCTTGCGATCACTGCCTCCGTCAGCTCCTGCGACGTGAGCTCTCCGCTGTCCAATAGCCTCTCCAATTCCGCCGCTGACCCGTAGAAAATTTCGCCGTCCATTTCCGCTCCCTACTCTATCACCTTTGGAACAATAATCAGTCCGCTGCGCTGTTTTGGAGCATTGGAGAGTGCCGTTTGCACATCGAACGCTCCGGCGGCGTCATCTTCCCGCAGCACGTCGTACAGCGGAAATGCGTGTGCGGACGGCTCGATGCCATCGACGTTTACCGATGAAAGCTCCCGGAAGTGTTCCAGGATTGACGCCAGATTTTTGCGCAATTCTTCCTTTTCGGACTCCGTCAGGTGGATGCGCGCGAGCGTGGCGATGTGGTCAACGTCCACCTCCGCCCCAATGTGGTTTTTTTCTGTGCCAGTTGTCATTGTTTCCTTATGCGGTAAAGCGGTTCCATTTCCCGTTGCATGGCGGTGAATGATGCCTGCACCTCGGCGTCAGTCAGGGTTCTTCCGCTGGAGCGATAATTTATTGTTAGGCCGATGTTTTTCGTGCCATCTGGAATTTCTCTGCCGCCGTAGACATCGAAAATGTTGATCGATTCTATGAAAACATCATTCGCGATGTGCCCTTTGGCGGCATTCAGCACATTATTTTCCACCGCATCGGCCGCCTCATCCTCTCCGACTATCAGCGATATGTCCCGCGATACGCGCGGAAATTGGCTGAACTGAGCGTAGCCGATGGCGCTCCTTTCTCTGTCAAACGTGGCCGGGAGTGCGATAATTTCAGCCGCCAGCACATGCGTCCTGAGGTCAAATCTTTTTGCCAAAAGTGAATCGATGAATCCGCACGTCGCAGTGAAGCCATCATCGCGCAGAGATCCACAGACGGCGGAATATCCGGACTGCCAAATTTTCCCATTTCCATTTGCGCTGAAGGGAGGAATTTCCCCGGTAAAATTTCTCAAAATCGGCAGCATCAGCGACTTGATGTCGTAGAAATCGGAGGATTTTTCGGCGCGCCAGGAGCGCTGCAGCGGCTGCGCCAGTTGCAGAAAACAGACGGAAAGACACTCGTTGAATTCGCCGTCGATCTTCAGCGCGACGCGTCCCGTTTCGAAGAATTTACCGTCAAAATTTCCATTCTGCAGGTTAAATCTCAGCGAATCCAATAGCCCGAACAGCAGCGAATTTCGATAGCAATTCTGATCCGAACTTAGCGGGTTCTGCATCTCCAACGCTGACCCGGGCCCGCAAAGCGCATGCACTTCCCATGAATTGCGCAGCGAAAGATTGCAGCACTCGAAAAATGCGCGACTCGACAGGTAATTGCTGACATTTTTGCAGAATGTGGCCGTTGGATCCGACTCATTGCGTATGCCATTGCACGCCGTTGACACGATCGGAATCCTATCGGCGCCGTATATTCTCAGGCATTCGGAAACTATGTCGGCGGAACAGGTGATGTCAGGCCTATGCGTCGGGACAGTAACGTTCCACCTGTCGCCGCTGATTTTTCCAATGGAAAACCCAAGTCGCTGCAGGATGCCTTCGGCGGCATCCAGTGGGATTTTGAATCCGCACAATTTTTCGATGGATGCCGTTAGGAAATCAATGGAATGCTGCTGCCGCTTAGGCACACCCACTTGCCAGCAGCGGGAAACGATTTCTCCGCCGCAGATTTCAACAACCAAATCCGCCACCCGCCGTCCACAATTTGCCACGTTTCCGGTGTCTGTGTCGCGCGCGAGCCGGTATGAGCTCTCCGTTGAAACGTTGAGCTTCCTCGCAGTCCTCCTTATGCTGTCCGGATTAAAGTGGGCGCTTTCTATTAGAATATTCGTCGTTGCCGCGTCCACTTCCGCATCGACGCTGCCAACTACACCGGCTATCACAAGCGGCCGCTTGGCGTCGCAAATTACGGTCATGCTGGAGTCCATCGCGCGCGCCTTTCCGTCCAGCGAGACCATCGTTTCGCCGTCACGGGCCTGCCTTATCAGCAGCTGTTCGCCGAGGATTTTGCGCGCATCGAAAATGTGCACCGGCTGGCCTGTCTCCATCATCACCCAGTTCCCTATGTCAACGGCACCGTTGATGGCGCGCACTCCGGCCGCGGCAAGGTCACGCTTCATCCAGTCTGGGCTGTCGGCGATCTTTACGTTGGCGACGCAGATGGCGCAGTAGCAGTCGCAATTTTCCGTCTCGATGGAAATTTCCCGGAGAAAATGTCCATCCGGGCGCATCCCAACGGAAACATCACCGCTTCCAATGCGCGGCAGCTGCAGAGCAATGTTTAATTTTGCCGCCACGTCGCGCGCGACTCCGATGTGACTCAGGCAATCCCCACGATTTGCCGTCAGTGATATGCCAAAGATTGTGTCATGGGCAATGGAGATCTCATCGTGCAAACATGCTCCCACGCGCGTGCTTCTGTCGAGGATGAGCAGTCCAACGTGGTCATCTCCGATGCCGAGCTCCTTGCCGCTGCACATCATGCCGTCGGAATCGACTCCCCGCAGATTTGTCCTGTCTATTCTAAACTCCCCCGGAAGAACCGTTCCCGGCAGCGCCACCGGAACGTGGTCATGCGGCGTAAAATTTTTCGCCCCACAAACTATCTGCCGCACGTCATTTTCGCCAACCATCACCCTGCACAGCGACAGTTTATCCGCATTGGGATGCCGCAAAATTTCCACTATTTCTCCCACCACAAGCGTCCGTTGCGGCGATACGCCAATGTGCTCCACGCTCTCCACTTCCATCCCCATGGATGTGAGAACGTCACGCAAGTCACCGTCCCCCATGGACAGCGGCACATATCTGCGCAGCCAATTCAAACTTATCCTCATACTACTACCGAATTTGCCGAGCTAGTAAAAATTTCTCGGACATTTACAAGAAAAGTTTGAAAATTTCGCGCGCGTTGCGCGCGGCTTATATTCTGCGAACGGCGCTCGCACCAAAAAATTCAATGGCACACGTCCGCGAAGCGCAGGGAACGGAGCGCGAAAAAACATTGCAATGCCGCAGCATTTGCGTACAATTGCCTACGTGCAAGCGATATCGCCAGACGCCACGGGAGATGTTTCCTACGCGGGGCAGAAAAATAAAATTCCCAATTTCCTAGGAACCGCTGTTGCGGCAAAGGTGGGGCTTGGATACAGTAGCTATTCGGCGCCACACGATGAGAAGGCAAGAACAGTCCCGATGGCTGGTCTAAATAACCGAAGTGCTATCTATTCGGAAACAGGACCAATCACGCTGGAAGAAACGACATCCATCCCACAAGAAAAAATCGTAGCGACGGACGATGCTGGAAAAGGGTATACTGCGAAGGACCTCGCCCAGGCGCTCTCGGGCTATAGTCCACACAACAATTCCAATGATACGGACATCGCCGCCACTTTCATTGGGAAATACCTGCCAACAATACTCCCTCTCTGCGATAAAAATTGCGAGTCACATGCCAGTGAAGTAGGCAAGCTAATTACAGTATGCGCACCCTGTGTATCTGCGATGGAGCAAGCTGGAGTTCCTCGCGACGCTGCGATGGCAGTGATTGACGTGGCACTCGAGCATCTCATTGAAAATCTCAAAATAACGGAGGGAGAATGGCCTCTAGCGCGCAAGTTTTGCGAGAAACAAGTGCAAACCGGAATCATCAATGCAATTGCCGCAACCAAAGGTTTAGACGCATCGACCGCCGGCGCAACGATGAAAGAGTGCGAAAAAAATTACAGCGCAATATCAGAGCACAATAAATCCTTTTTCTCGATAGATGACTCGATCTCCCAAGGGAACAAAATGACCATCATTGCCCTAGCATATGCCAAAAAGCACGGCGACGCTGCCGGTAAAGAGTTTGCAAAAAAAGCCTGTGAGCTTTACACCCAATGCTACGACATCGGCTATTCAAACGGTGAAAATCTGGGGAATGCGCGCACCTGTGCGCTAAAGGGGATCACTGGATTTCTATGCGAGGTAAACGATGGAAAAGATATTAATG
>JAITRI010000031.1 GCA_031288455.1 Puniceicoccales bacterium | reverse complement strand
GGTCCGCATCCGCAGGATGCGGCGTGTGCAGGGGCTGTGCCCCTGCCCGCCGGAGGCGTAAACGCAAGTACGCGGCGCCGTATTTTTAGGGAAAAGTGCTCGGCGCCAATGTTTTTAGTTCCCCGTGGCCTCTTTCTTTAAATCGCCGACGATTTTATTTTTAGTTTTCATTTTCCGGAGAATTCCGCCATCTCACGCGTGCCATGGGATTTCCGCCCCTCACGCGGAGCGGTCCGCATCCGCAGGATGCGGCGTGTGCAGGGGCTGTGCCCCTGCCCGCCGGAGGCATAAACAAAGCGTCGCAGAGAAGAGCCAATGCGCCCTATGTTCGCGGTTGCATTTTTTGCTGTGAAACACAGACGCATCCACACGGAAAATCACATTTTTTTCGTGCTTCCATCTTCTTTTCTTTAAATTTGTGCGCACTGGGACTGTGGCGCCCGCCCTGGCCATTATTTTAGGGCGGCCGCATTGCCGAAAGATTCGCATTACCCTGGTCCAATCGCGCTCCCACTCCCCACCCTCCTCGCCGGAGGCGAGGAGGGTGGGGAGAAATTTCAGGCGCGCCGGAGTGCGAAGCGGCACAGGATTACACACGCGGAGCGGTCCGCATCCGCAGGATGCGGCGGGTGCAGGGGCTACGCCCCTGCCCGCCGGAGGCGTAAACGCTAAACAAAAACGGCGCAGCGGTAGGATTTTCACAGAAATTACGGTGCTTCGGGAGACTGAAGAGAACGCGCCACAGCTGCGGAAAATTTGAGCGGTCGCAGATGGCACAAGAAAAGAACTGACTATTTCCGCGAAAGTATTTCCATGTGGCCAATGATTTCTCAGAGGGAGTGGAAATTTATTCAGCGGCAAAGGAAAAACGGTGCCGTTAGGCGGCGGCGCGTTGCTGCGGGCGTGATTATTTTTGCGCTGGCGGCGATGCTACTGGCGGCACTGCTTGATTTTTCACCGAGTCAGACGAAATTTGTCACATCATACACCCACGAGCCATACGCCGACGAGAACATATTCGGAGAATTTGGAGCGGGCGTTGCATTTTTTGCCATGAGGTATTTCGGATTTGCGGCGTGGCTGCTTCCCATTGGTCTATTTGCTGTGGCGCTGATGCTATTCACGCCCGAAACAAAGCCGCTGAATGGAGGAAGGTGCATTGCGCTCGTGGCAATGTTCATCGCCGCAACTGGGCTGTTGGAATATATCCAGTGGAAGTTCATGTCGCCGGAAAGTTTTGCGAATTTTTCCGCCAATAAATTTTCCGCTGGATTAGGCGGCACGATCGGATGTTTCATGTTTCGACTGGCATTCGGTAAAATTTTTTCCGACAGCGGCGGCGCGATTCTGCTGCTGTGCACATTTGCGCTCTCGGCGTCCTATGTGTTCACCGGAGGAGTATCATTCAACTGCGCACTTGAAAAAAGAATCGGGCAGTGTGCATGCATATGCCGCGCGGCATGCGCAACGGCAAAGTACATCCTAAAAGCTGCGCTGTGGGTTTTGAAAAAATTTTTCACGGCCATCCTTTGGATTTTTTCAAAAATATTCCGCAGCGGCGCCGTAAAAAATGTCAAGGCTAAGAAAACTGCCGAAAAGCAGACGGCGCACAGGGTGCAGGAAAAATCCCAAACTGTGCGCGAAAGCACGCGCGGGAATTACACGCTGCCGCCCATAGATCTGCTGCAGCGCGCTAAGAAAACTGCCAGTGACGATGATCATTCAATTATTTTGAAGCAATTGATCGACACTCTGGCACAGTTTGGAATCGCCGTTACTCCGGGGGAAGTGTACGCCGGTCCCGTCATCACCCGCTATGAAATTTCTCCGGCACCTGGTGTCCGCGTCGAAAAAATTGTCAATCTCGACAAAAACATCGCGCTGAGTTTGCGTGCGCAGTCCGTCAGAATACTTGCGCCCGTTCCCGGGCGCGGGTGCGTTGGAGTGGAACTGCCAAATCGCAATCCGCAGATGGTATGCCTGCGGGAGATTTTGGAGTCCGTCGACTGGAGAAGTGGCAAGGCCGACATTCCGATTGTTCTCGGGCGCGGCACAACGGGAGATCCCATGATCAATGATCTGTCGAAAATGCCGCACCTGCTTATCGCCGGCGCAACAGGATCCGGGAAGACCGTCTGCATAAATTCCATCATTGCGTCGCTCGTGTACCACTCGACGCCGGATGATTTGAGGTTCATAATGGTCGACCCAAAAATCGTCGAGATGCAAGTTTTCAACAGCCTGCCGCACATGCTCATCCCAGTCGTCACGGATCCGAAAAAAGTACCGAATGCGCTGAAGTGGCTCATTTCGGAAATGGAACTGCGCTATAGGATTTTCGCGAAATCAGGCGTGAGAAATATCGCCGGCTTTAACGCTAAAATTTTGAAGGATGCGGCGGAAGCGAAGCGCGCCGAGGAAATGGAGCGTGAACTGTCACCGGAGGAGCGTTCCGCCGTTAACGATGTTGCTCCGAAAAATATCGAAAACATTGCCATTCCAAAGACAAAAATGCCATACATCGTGTGCATAATCGATGAGCTGGCGGATTTGATGATGGTCGCCCCTGCGGACATAGAAACCTGTGTGGCAAGACTCGCACAGTTGGCGCGTGCGGCAGGAATACATCTGATTCTGGCGACCCAACGTCCGTCCGTCAACGTCATCACCGGAATAATAAAGGCGAATCTCCCCAGCAGAATCGCATTCAAGGTGGCATCAAAAGTCGACAGCAGGACAATTTTGGACTACGGAGGAGCGGAAGCGTTGCTTGGGCGCGGCGATATGCTGTTTCAGCCGCCCGGAGCAAGTGGTCTGCTGCGCGCACAGGGAGCACTGGTGTCGGACGAGGAAATAAATAAAATCGTCAGCTTCCTGCACGACAAAAATGGAGATCCGGAATACGCCATGGATGTTCACGCCATAGTGGAAAGCGGCGATGAAAGTGACGGCGGCGATATTTTTTCCGGGGAAAACTGGGAGGATGAAATGATGCCGCGCGCCATTGAAATCATACGCAACAGCGACCGCGCATCGACTTCACTGCTGCAGCGGCGGTTGAAAATAGGATACAACCGCGCCGCTCGCATCATGGAAACTCTAGTGGCAAAGGGACTCGTCAGCAAGCAAAATATTCAATCGAATGATTTAGCGGATGTGTGAGGGTGCGTGGCGCACATTTTGCCCATGCAAATTAGCTCCATAGGATTTGCTGCGAAAATGAACACCTCCGCCCGCTCCGCGGGCGGGGCCACATCCTGCGGATGTGGCGAAGCGCAGGAGCGCAGTTCCTGCGCGCCTGTGGCGCGAACAAAATGGTCCTGTGGGAAGTCAACGGCTCCACTGTGCCCATAAAATTTCCAGACGCCAACATTTTTAGTTCCCATGTGACATGCGCAACATCCGGAGAAGAGAGTGAGCTCAATGCAACAAGAGTATTGACCTTGCGGCGGTTTTCGTGAGATTACGGCGCCATGGATTATTCGGCGGATGATGCAAATGGAAGCGGAAATGTTGCCGATGGCGCTAATCTGATGGATAGGATAATTTCGCTGGCAAAGCGGCGAGGGTTTATTTTCAAATCGTCCGACATATACGGCGGAATGAATGGATTTTTCGATTACGGGCCGCTGGGAACGGAACTGAAGCGCAACATCAAAGATGCGTGGTGGAATGACGTTGTCAGGGGGCGCGACGATGTGGTCGGCATCGACTGTGCCGTCATATCGCACCAGAAAATTTGGGAAGCCTCGGGACACGTCGCCGGGTTTTCCGATCCGATGGTCGACTGCAGAGAATCGAAAAAACGGTTCCGCGCGGATCAGTTATTCTTCGCAGAAGTCACAGCCGGCGAGGAATCCATCGGATACGTTTGCCTGCAGGAATGCGACGATTTGAACGGCGAAATCACGCGCGCCGCTGAGCTTTTGGCGAAAAAACTAAAAAAATCCGGACCGCTGGAGATTTCGGAGGTGCGGGCGGTTGCGGACGCATCCGCCGATGAGATGCGACTGATTCCATCGCCGGAAACGGGCACAGTCGGAGCACTGACGCCGCCGCGAGCATTCAATTTAATGTTCCAGACGCACGTGGGGGCGGTATCGGATGACGCATCGGCGGCATACTTGCGCCCAGAAACCGCACAGGGAACATTCGTCAATTTTCAGAATGTGCTGGCGTCGGCGAGAGTAAAGATCCCATTTGGCATTGCGCAGATCGGGAAATCATTCCGCAATGAAATCACGCCGCGCAATTTTATTTTCCGATCGCGGGAATTCGAACAGATGGAGCTGGAATTTTTCATCGATGACTCGGACGAGGCGTGGAAAAAATGGCACACCTATTGGATAGCCGAGCGGATGAAGTGGTACGAAAGCGTGGGAATAGGTGGAGATTGGCTTAGCCTCGATGTGCACAGCGGAGAAAAACTCGCGCACTATTCAAAGGCATGCACCGATATCACCTTTAGGTATCCATTCGGCGTGCAGGAATTGGAGGGCATAGCGGCACGCGGGTGCTTTGACCTGACGCAGCATCAGAAATGCAGCGGAAAATCCATGGAATACTTCGATGAAATTTCCAGAAAAAAATATATCCCACACGTAATCGAACCGGCCGCCGGCGTCGACAGAATTCTGCTTGCGGTCCTCTGTTCCGCATACCACGAGGAGCAGGTGGACGGTGAATTGCGCGTCGTTCTAAGGTTTGCACCGCGCGTGGCACCTGTCAAGGCGGCCGTGTTCCCGCTGCTGAAAAATAATCCTGAGATCGTCGCAAAATCACGGGAAATATACGACTCTCTGCGCCGCAGATGGAATGTTTACTACGACGCCGGCGGGGCGATCGGCAGGCGATACCGCAGAATGGATGAAATCGGAACCCCATTCTGCGTAACCGTGGATTTTGACACGCTATCGGATGGGTCCGTAACGCTGCGGGATCGAGATTCCATGCAGCAGGAGAGAATTAGGGCGGAAGAAGTGGTGCACTTCATTGGAGAAAGATGTTTTTAAAAAATCCATCATTTGGCTTGAGATTAGCTCGATTTCGTGCACAATTACGGATGTTTTGTATGGAATATGATGAGGCAGTTGCCATAGTATCGGAAATGTTTCGCATAGGACAATGGGCCAGCAATGAATTCGGCGAAAGGCATGCCATCCTGGACAACGACATCGAAATCCGCGTATTTCAAGGGGCACGCGACGTAATGGTGCTGCAGGGAATGTTCGGCGAACCGATCCCAAACGCATCGGTTGCGAATGCCAACGAAATAAAATTGCGGTACCTGCTACAGGCAAACTTTATCCGACTGATTCACCACAGCGATGTGCTGTCCATTGACAAAAAAACTGGAAGACTGGCGACGACGCGGCACATTAGAATATTGGAGGCATCATTGGATTTTGTTATGGACACCATAGAATCTTTCGTTCAAAACGTTGACTTTTGGGATGCAACCCTGAAGCGGAAACAGTCATTTTCATCACTGTCGCCGCTATTGAACCTCTTCAGGAAGAAATGAAGGTAGTGAAATTATTTTCGATGCTTACGCTGCTGTGTTTGTGCGGTGCGCTGTGCGCTGCTCCAAATGAGAAGCAGACAATGTCGCTTCCGTTTTCCAAGGCAAGCTACTACCACTTTGCGAAGGACCAAAATCTGGCGGAATTGGTGCATGATTTTTTCGCGATGCAGGGAATAACGGTCCTCGTCAGCAATAACGTGAAGCACACGGTGAACGGCAGATTCAACAAAATGGATCCCGCCGAATTTTGGAATTACATAACAAAAGCCTATGGATTGGCGTGGTTTTTCGACGGCAAGATAATGTTCGTCTATTCGAACACGGAATTGCAAACGCAAATTTTCCGAATGGACCTGGATGGCATCGGGACGCTATCGTCGATACTGTCGCGCCTTGGATTTCTGTCATCTGATTTCTCATTCAGGAGCGTGGGAGAGGCGAATATTTTAATAGTGACGGCGCCGCCGCAGTACATCACCGTGATCAGCGACATAGCGGCAAAGTTCCTGCCCACTAAAATTTCCGATACCACCATCGTTAAGATAATTCCTCTAAAATACGCGTGGGCCTATGACATGACTTTCAATTACGCCAACGGATCCATCGCCGTCCCTGGAGTGGCGAGTTTGCTGCAGAGCATAGTCACTGGGCAACAGTTGGCAAGTGCGCTTTCCCCGTTCAACCTGAACATTGGCGCTGGCAACAGTAAAAATCAGATGCAGCAGGTCCCCATGGCCGGCATCGTCGATGATTCCCCCCAGTACGCGAAGGACATAAGGAGTGACATAAAAAGTCTTCAGAACAGTGGCAATGCGTCGAAAAATTCATCGGGCGATGCGAAGGGCAGCAAGTCGTCCGGCGACAGGGAATCCGAAGGGAAGGACACCGTCGATATTTCCGGGACAACGCTGCCGGGATTTATCACCTGCGACCAGCGGTTGAACGCGATCATCATCCGCGACAGGCGCGAAAATATGCCATTCTACGAGGAAATAATTGCGAAGTTGGACGTGCCGTGCGAGGTGATAAAGATCGATGTTGCCATCGTGAACGTCAACAAAACAAACACAATGTCCGTCGGAATAAATAATTTCGCATTGCCGAATGGTTCGGCTAAATACATCGATGCGCAGGGACAACAGGCGGGCGGATCGAATCTCATAAATGGCAGGAGAAAATTCAATTTGACCTCCCGCGTCGGGGAAAAAGATGGCAACGGGAATATAAACCTAAACCTTGGCGTTTTCAAAAATATGCAGATAGAGCTGTACCTCGATTTTCTGGAGAGCTCAGGCTCCGGACAGACCATCTCCAGGCCATCCGTCCTGACGCTCGACAATGTGGCCGCTGTTCTGGAAACTGACAAAATTCGCTACTCCACGGTGCAGAGCCAAAATGCAGCGAATGCCTATTCCCAGTCCGCCTCCACCAGGATGCAAGTCGTCCCGCACATCATCCCAGGAGAAGAGGATGGCATGGGCAAGAGAAAAATGAAATTATTTGTGGATGTCGTCGACGGAGATTTCGAAGCGACAACATCAGAGTCGCAAACTGGAGTATCGCAGCACTCTCTTAATACGCAAGCCATACTGTACGAGGATCAGAGTCTTCTCGTTGGAGGGTACGTCACCGAAGACAATAAGCAAAACATAAGCGGCGTCCCAATCCTCAAAGACCTTCCAATCGTTGGATTTTTGTTTAAACATTCGTCCGACTCCAAATCGGTGAAGGAGAGAATCTATGTAATTTCTCCGTCCATCGTTGAGATTCGCAGTGATGACCACAAATACGACAGATTTTTGCAGAGCGGGGAATTGACGGCGGATCCGACACTCCCGCCGAAGGAATATCCGACGACACGGAAATGGCCGCCCGACGGGCCGCCGCGGAAACGCGTCAGCGGACGTGCCCACTAGCCGAATGATTCCACGTTGCAGTGGAGAGAAAAAGTCAGAACGTGCGCGATCGCATGGCGGAGATGCAGAATGCGAGTAAAATTGCGGCCGAAAAAATTGGCAAAAAATAGCGAAATGGCTACGATATCCAGTGATAGAAGTCTCTGACTTCCCCACCACCTACTTCCAAGCCTTTAATTCCATCGAAAATTTTTTGGCAAACACTAGGCGAACACTTGCCTCCATCCCCCACATTTTCCTCTCCCTTGGCGATGCTCTTACCAATGCCTTTGCATGCCCCAAAGGGAATGGCTATATTTCATCCGCATTCTTTGGCGCATTCTCCGCTTGATTGAAGAGCTCTTGTCGTCGCTCTTGGTCAGCTTTGAAGCGATTTTGCAGTAGCTCTTGGTCAGCTCTTATTTTCTCTTAAAATTTTAGATTGTGATCGCGAGGGAACTCTGACGTGCCGCTATTTAGGGTCCTGGCTGTAGTAGTCCTGTAGCCAGGACTTCTTTTTTTCTTTACCATAATTTGCGAATAATTCACTGTGTTGCCCATACGCATCAGCCACCTTCAAGTACATTTCAGCCTTTTTGTTTAGAAAATCTTCCCATTGCTCTGGACTCAATACATTGCGTACACTTGCGAATGGTCCACTGTATCGCTCATCCGCATACATCAAATCCGATTTTTCTAACTCTTCTTTATCATTCAATAACTTGTGGAGGCGGGCTTCCCAGATCGACTCTCTTTCTTTCAATGACTTGCGGAAGCGGTCTTCCAGGATCGACTTTCTTTTATTCAATGACTCGCGGAAGCGGGCTTCCCAGATCGACTTTCTTTCATCCACTTCAACGCGCTTGAAGTCTTCGTTTAGAGAATCCTCCTCCTCCTTGATCTTTTTGTTTAGAGAATCCTCCGCCTTCTTGCATGCTTTGGTTAGAAAATCGATGGTCTTTAATTGCTCTGGATTCAATACATTGAGTGCACTTGCGAATGATCCACTGTGCCTATACGCATCAGCCA
>JAITRI010000084.1 GCA_031288455.1 Puniceicoccales bacterium | reverse complement strand
ATATAGAAAGAGTACAGAATGTCTCCATTCGCGAAGCGGTCCGTATCCGCGAAGCGGATGCGGTGGGTGCAGGGGCTACGCTCTTGCCTGCCGGAGGCATAAATTAAAACGGCGCAGTGAAAATCCGCGCGTGAGCTGCGACTTTCAGCGGTATCGTTTTGTTTTTGGCCTTTCCCTTTGAAAGGGCATGCGAGGACACCTGGAGAGTAAGGATATAGAAAGAGTACAGAATATCTCCATTCGCGAAGCGGTCCGCATCCGCGAAGCGGATGCGGTGGGTGCAGGGGCTACGCTCCTGCCCGCCGGAGGCATCTATAATCTTTTTTCCACCACGAGTTTGTGATTTAGCAGATGCTGAACGCCAATGTTTTCGCTGACGGAATTACCGCCCCATGAACCGCACCCGAGGGTCAGAGATGGCGTCAAACAGTCGTTGCACAGCCCGATTGCGCCCTGCGTTGCCGGGGAATTTATCAGCAATCGTCCGGCCGGAATTTTCGTTGCGAAATAGTCCATGCGCTGCTGATTGCGGGAATTCGTGTGCAATACTGCCGTGTGTCCCAATCCCCCTATGGCAATCAGATGCAACCCGATCTCAATGGCGTGTTCAAAATCGCGTGCCCTAAAAAATGCCAAAATTGGAGATAATTTCTCGTGGGCATATGGATTATCGCCGCCGTATGATTTTTCCTCGCTCACGAGTACACGCGTGGATTTTGGCACCGAAACGCCGGCCATGTTCCCTATGGTGATCGCGCTCTGTCCGACGATGCCTGCGTTGAGCCCCTTTTCCGTCATTATTATTGCCCTAACTTTTGCCGATTCCGACGCGTTGAGAATGTGTGCACCGTTGCGCAGCATCTCATTTTTTACGTCGTCAAAAATCTCATCAACTGCGATGACCGACTGTTCCGACGCGCAAATCATTCCATTGTCAAATGTTTTGCTGAGAAAAATATCCCTGACGGCGTTGCGCACGTTCGCACTTTCGTCGATGATGGCCGGAGTATTGCCGGCGCCGACTCCAAGTGCCGGCTTTCCGCTCGAATAGGCCGCTTTCACCATCCCAGGGCCTCCCGTTGCCAGGATTAAATCCACCAGCGGATGTCGCATGAGCGCATTTGTCGCCTCAATGGTTGGCTCTTCGATGCAGGCGATAAGATTTGCGGGAGCACCCGCTCTCGTGGCGGCATCGGCAACGATTCTTACCGCCTCTGCGGTGCATTTTTTTGCCCTCGGGTGTGGCGAAAAAACAATTCCATTGCGCGTTTTTAGCACCAGCAGCGCCTTGAAGATCGCCGTTGATGTGGGATTTGTTGTGGGAATTATTCCGGCTATCACGCCGATTGGGTCCGCCACGGTGCATATGCCGCATTTTCTGTTCCTTTCAACGACGCCGCAGGTCTTTATTTTCCTGTATTTTTTGCAGATGAAGTTGGACGCAAAGTGATTTTTTATGACCTTATCGCCGACTATTCCCATGCCGGTTTCCGCGACTGCCATTTTTGCCAATTCATTGCGCGCCCTATCGGCTTCCGCTGCCGCCGCTTTGAATATTAGATCCACCTTGTCCTGCGAAAATGTTCCGTAGGTCCTTTGGGCATCCTTGACACTGGAAACTAGCTTGTCCACCGCACTGCAATTTTCGATCAAAATCTCTTCATTCGCCATATGAAAAACCTCCGCTGCATAGAGTACAAAAATTACTGCAAATGTCAAGGGTGTTTTCCAACATTTTCCGACAGTAGGGGACCGCTGTCGCCGTAACTTTTAACCTGCTTCGTCGCTGCCAATACCGGACAACGCGTAAATCCGCCGCCAACGCACCCACCTTGGCATGACATCACCTCCAGCATATTTCCTCCGTCGCACACGCCCGCCTTGGCGAAGCGTTTCAAGTCCTTGACGCGCTCGCGGTCAAGCCCGTTTATGGCGACGAATTTTACCTCCACTTTCCCGCCACTCAATGCGCTTTTGACGGCCCTTGAAACTCCCTCCGTCAGTGAGAATTCGCGCGCCTCTTTGGCTGTCGCATAGGAAAATTTTTCATCGGGACATTCGCCCGGGACTATCGAAAATGCCTCCAGTAGCGTGTCCAATTCCTCCACGTTGATGATGTTGTCAACGTTGGGGTTTGCGAAAACTTCCTCATACTTCGCCAAACATGGACTGACGAATACCAGCAGTGCGCCCGGATGCTCTTTCCTCAGCATCTGCGCCGTGTAGAAAAGCGGAGTGCCGGTGTGCGAAACGAACGGTTTCATCTCCGGGATGTGTTTCCTGACGAGCGTATTGTAGGCGGCGCAGCAGGACGTGGTCATGAATTTTTCTCCGCTTCCAAGGCGCTCCTCGAGCTCTTTGGCCTCGTTGAGAGTCGTCGTTTCGGCACCAATCGCCACCTCATAGACGAGGGAAAATCCCATTTTTTTTATGGCGCTGTTCAATTGGCCAGCCGAACAGGAAAATTGTCCCAGCAGCGCCGGCGCTATCATCGCGATGACTTTTTTTCCGCCTCTGATGGCCTTCAGCACGTCGATGACTTGGCTGCGCGGTTGTATCGCCTCGAATGGACAGGCCGCTATGCACTTGCCGCAGCCTATGCATTTGGAAAAATCTATGGTCGCCGTACCATCTTCATTTTTGGAAATGGCATCCACCGGACATGCATTTTCGCATGGGATGATTGTCTTGGCAATGGCACCGTAGGGACAGGCGCGCAGGCAGGCGATGCATTTTTTACAGCGCCCACGATCGATCTCCGTCCGCGTGCCATCATTCCCGATCGCGCCGAATCTGCAGGCCGCTATGCACGGTTTTTTTACACAATTTTGGCACAGGTCAGTGACTCGTATGCCGCTGCTTTCGCAGCGGTTGCACACGTCCCGCATCACAGTCAATGCCGGCGAATGCACCTCTTCTCGTGCCAGTGAACGGCGCGCGCTCTCCGCGAGAGAAGTTGTGCCGTCGTCCTCTTCCAGTTGCAGCCCAAGGGCACTCATAATTAGTGCTCGGCAAATTGCGCGTTCGCCGTCAGATTTGGCAATTTCATCGGGGATCCGCTGCAGATCTTCCGCGAAATTTTGTCCATTGAATGCGCGGATGACGCGGCACAATACATCTCTTTTTCTGGGTGTCATTTGTCGTAATTGGCAACATTCTACGGAAAATTTTAAAACTTAAATGACTTTCTGTGAAAATTTTTTTGGCTCCCGTTAGGGCTTGCAAATCGTTTGCTTTTGGCATTGTTGGCCGCATGTTTGGTAAATTTTCAAGTGAGAAAGTCGCTCGGGAAACATTTTTTTTCGACGGGATTCGCTGTTTTTTTTCGGGAATCGTGGAATTTGGACTCAAAAATCTCGCGCTCATGGTTGCCATTCGCGTATTTGCGGCACCAAAAATTTGGAAATCTCTGCTGGTATCCGCGTGGTTCGCCGGATACTTCATCACTCCCATAACGCAGGCTTTGGCATCCAAAACGAGGCGATTCACAACGATGCAATTTGGCAGGATGTACATGTTTACAATAGCGCTCGCGATATTTTTTAGCACTTTCGCGGGCTCGTTCCGCACATTTTTGCCGCCGATAATATTTGCAACGATACTTTTCAAGCAATCGGACCCGCTCATGGTGGATGTCTACGGGCAGAATTATTCTCCGAATGAGCGCGCGTCAAGGGTCGCCGTTGTGCTGATGATTTTTGCGTCCTCATCGCTGATATTTTCTCCAATCTGCGGGAAACTTTTGGACATAAATCTAAAAAACTACGGCCATGAATTGCTCATTGTGGCACTTGCGGCCATCGGATCCGGCATGTCACTTTCCAAAATTCCTGCGCGAGTACTGCCGCACGCCGGGAAGTCGATTTTTTCGAACTTCGGCACGCTCTTCGATGACAAATTGTTCGGCATGATGTCACTTTGGTGGATATTCATGGGCATTGCCAATCAGATGACAACACCACTCAGAACTGAATATTTGACAAATGCCGCATTCGGTGTGAATGAAACGAATTTATTTGTCACGCATGCCTGCGTAACGGTTCCGATCATATTCCGGATTTTGAGTTCGCCGCTGTGGGGGAGGTTTTTCGACAGGTCGAATGTCGTCCCCATCAAAATCGCCATCAACATTTTCCTAATCATTGGATTTTGGATGTTTTTCCACTCGACAACAAGGGCGATGATACTGGCGGCATCCGCGCTGATCGGAATCGCATACGGCGGTGGAGAGATGATGCTGCACCTGTGGGTGACAAAGATCGTCGACAGTGAAAAATTCAGCCGCTACATGAGCGCCAATGTTTCCGTCGTTGGACTGGTCGGCCTTTTTTCGCCATTTCTCGGATATAATCTGCTGCACTATTTCTCGCTGCAGCAAATAAGTATCATAGCGTCGATGCTGCTATTGGTCTCGATTTTCGGATTTTTCACGCTGCGCAACCACCCGCGATTTGCAGATAGCTAGGGAAATTTAATCGCGCCACTGGCGGAGTCCACAGGGAATTTTGCGCGCAACATAACGCTTGCCTATGGAAAATTTTTATTTATCTCTGCTGACATTGGGGAGAAATGGCTGAGCGGTCTAAAGCGCCTTCCTGCTAAGAAGGTGGCCTCACAAAAAGGGGCTCGAGGGTTCGAATCCCTCTTTCTCCGCCACTTCAATCGCTGCGATATGTGGTTTGTTTGCAATCCGTTACGGACAGCGAAGTTGGCGTAATTTTCAGGTTTATTTGCCAATTTTCCACGCCACTTCTGTTGGCTTCTGTGATCGTATCGATGATCTTTGCGTTCCACTTTGTGCGCTCCTGCGCCCCAAACTGAATCGCTTTGTACATAAAGCAGAGTGCCACTATCGTCCTGTGCCCGGCCTGCGAAAGTTTTGCCAGCGTCGCGAAATGGCGCAGTCCGCGATCGAAATATGTCTGTGACGGTGGCCGCGAAAATTGATCCCCCGGCAACATCAGGAAGTCGCGCGTGGGAGTTTTCAGCTCCAGAAATGTTATGTCGCTGCCATTTTCCACGGCGATGTCTATGCGCGAATTGTCAATTTTTACCTCCCGGCGAATGTTGCATCCGTCGCAATCGATCATTGCGGACAGTGCATTTTTTCTGAGTAGACTTTCTACCCATCCATTGATGCGGTTTTGATTGATGCCGATCCAGTCAACGCCGCCATTCAGCGAAATCGCTTCCACTGTTCCGTGAGTCGTGCGCTTACCAACCGCTTCGGCGGGAGTAAACAGGCACTGCAGTCCGTGAAAATCATTGATCATGCCTATTGTTCCGGTGACCGGACAATGCCACCGCTGCTCACGGCCATCCGCGATGCCGTAAAAAATGAAACGATTCGGGCGCCGCAGCAATTCTCCGACGCTCAAATTGAGCGGAATTTCCACCGCCGGCATTCATATGGAAATATCTCACCCTGACAAGACAAATGGCATACTTTCGGTGGAAATTTTGTTTGTGCCTCCGGAGGGCAGGGGCATAGCCCCTGCACCTGCCGCCCGCCGCATCCGCAGGATGCGGATGCGGCGGGCGGTCCGCTTCGCGCGTGAAATCGGATCCGCTCAGCATTCCGGTGCCCTGCAATTTTAACACCTCCTCGCCGGAGGCGAGGAGGGTGGGGGAGGAGGAGCGCGATTGGAGCAGGATAATGCTCATCTTTCGGCAATGCGGATCACACACATTTCCAATGAAAATTAAATGCGCACGCTCTGCATGATGCTGATCATCGGAAGAAATATGGAAATGACGATTATTCCAACGACGATCGACAGAAATACTATGATCGCCGGTTCCACCAGTGCCGCCAAAAATGTCAGTTGTCCGTCGATTTTTTGTTCGTACAGTTCCGCTATTTTTGCGAATGATTTCGCCAGATTCCCAGATTCTTCACCGGCCAGAATTAATCCGTGGTCCGTTGCCGCGAGCAGCCTATTGCCTCCGAAACTGGCGGATAGGGTCTCCCCATGTTTTATTCTATCCAGCACACGTGTGAACGATTGCCGGTGGAAATTGTCACCGATGACACCAATCGACAGCTGCAGCGCCGTTTGCAGTGGCACTCCGAATGACATGAGCATGCCAATGGTGCGGAAAAATTTATTCAGGCTGACGCAGAGCAGCAGGTTGCCAAAAATCGGGATTTTTCCAAAAATTGCGGACAATTTTTCCCTAAGGACCTTTTTCGCAAAGCACATTCGCAGCGCCAATGGGATGCACAGCAGCAGCACAGCGAGCGCCACCACGTGGGCGCGAAGAAAATTGCAGGAATTTAATACTTTTTTCGTCAGCCACGGTAGCGACTGGGCATCGGAGCCGTGCAGCGAAAAAATTGTTTCGAATTTTGGCACGACGACCGCCATGAGTATCGCCAATGCCACCAGTGCCGCGATCAGCACAATGGACGGATATGTGAGGGCGGATTTAATTTTTTTCTTCATGGCCGACAGTTTTTCTCCGAATGCGGCCAATTCGTGCAATGCCGCAGCTGGACGCCCTATTTTTTCCGCCGCGCGCACAGTTTTCACCTCCGTATCCGAGAATGTTTGTCTGCAGCAGGACATGG